>NZ_JHXS01000010.1 GCF_000687775.1 Mycoplasmopsis felifaucium ATCC 43428 | reverse complement strand
AAAATGCACATCGTTTTATCAGAAGATTTATCCCAAAAGGTACATCTATGGATAAATTCACTCAAAGTGATATGGATATAATCCAAGAAAGAATTAATAAAATTGAAAGGCATAATATCGCTGACTGAAATTATAAAAATTTCAAGCCTTCTCAGTTAGAGAAAATTTCAAACTCGTTCATTAATATGAAACGACAATTCAGATAATTTATAAAATTCATTAAAAAATCATCTTTTTTGCCTTATAAGGCAATCTTTTCTATTGCTTTCTAAGCAATAGTCTATTATTAAAATAGATTTTTATTATTTATCGTTTTAGGCGGAACCTCACTATTGCATTTTATATAATACACTTAATCAACTAAAAACTTAATAAACCGTATAAAAGTAATAAAATATAAATTATATTTATATTTAAAACAGGTGTTATTATGGAAAAGAAAAGATTAATAAGTGGAATTAAACCAACAGGTGATTTAACTTTAGGTAATTATATCGGTGCATTAAGAAACTTCGTTAAATTGCAAGATGAGTACGATGCGTACTATTTTATAGCGGATTTACACTCATTAACAACTGGTGATATGTCCCCAAGTGAATTAAGAAAGAAAAGAATTGAAATAGCAACTTTATATTTAGCTTGCGGTCTAGATCCTAATAAATGTAATCTATTCTTTCAATCTGATATTTTAGAACATACAATGGTTCAATGAATTCTAACGTGCGAATCAACTATGGGCGAATTAAATAGAATGACACAATTTAAGGATAAAAGTTCTAAAGTTGTAAAGCAAGCTAATGGAACGGAGAAAATTCCTACTGGCTTATTTATTTATCCAACTTTAATGGCGGCCGATATATTAATTTATGACGCAGACGTAGTTCCAATTGGCGAAGACCAAACACAACATTTAGAATTAACTAGAACACTTGCTGAACGTGTTAATAAAAAATATAATATGACTTTTAAAATACCAACTGGCATTATTCCAAAAGTAGGAGCAAGAGTTAAATCTTTAACTGATCCAACTGTAAAAATGTCTAAAAGTGATAAAAGCAGTAAGTCAGCTATTTACCTATTAGAAGATCCGAATGTTGCTTATAACAAAATTATGAAAGCTGTTACAGATTCAGAAAATAAAGTTTATATTTCCGAAAATAAACCTGGTGTATTAAACCTTTTAAATATATATGCAGCTTTAAACGACATAAGTTTAATAGATGCCGAAAAACATTTCAAAGACAAAAATTATGCCGAATTCAAGCAAGAAGTAGCTGAATCGGTAAAAAATGAACTTATTAAAATTCAATCAAAATATGATCAAGCGAAACTTATTGTTAATGAAGTTCTAACTAAAGGTGCACAAGAAGCATCAAAAATATGTAAACCTATAGTTGCTAAATTAATGAGAAAAATAGGTTTGAAATAACAAGGAGAATCATGAAGATACAAGCAGATAAACAACTTAATCATACAACTAGCCACCTTTTAGGTGCTGCAGTTGAAATGTTATACCCTAATGTAAAATTAGGCTTTGGTCCTGCAACTGATGAAGGTTTTTACTATGATTTTGATTTCGCTGAAACATTTAGTGAAACTGAATTACCTAAAATTGAAAAGTTAATGAAAAAATTAGCTAGCAGAAATTTAATTACAGTTCAAATTCCAGAATCAGAATATGATTTTACCAATAAGCCTTATAAAAAAGAGTTATACGATGAATTAAAAGCACAAGGTAAAGAAATTACTTTCTACGCTTTACAAGATCCTTTGAACAAAGAAATCGTATTTAAAGACTTATGTGCAGGTAATCATGTTGAAAGTACAAAACACATTAAACATTTTAAATTACTTAACATCGCTGGTGCATACTGAAGAGGAAATAGCGACAATAAACAACTTACAAGAATTTATGGTACATCTTGAAATACTAAAGAAGAATTAGATAATTATTTAGCTATTTTAGCCGACAGAAAAGAAAGAGACCACCGTAAAATAGGCAAAGAAATGAAAATCTTTACATTCAGCCCTCTAACAGGTCAAGGGCTTCCGATTTGATTAGAAAACGGAATGTATATTCATAATGAAATTAGAAATCTTGTACTTAAATTAGACAGAAAATACGGCTTTACTGAAGTTTTAACTCCACACTTTGGAAATGAAGAACTTTATAGAATTAGTGGACACTTAGCACACTATAAAGATGATATGTTTAGTCCTTTAGTTGTTGAAAACGAAAGATTAATTCCTCGTCCAATGACTTGTCCTCATCATATTGTTACATACAACACAGAAAAAAGGTCATACCGTGATCTACCTATTAGATATAGCGAACAATCTCAATTATATAGATATGAAAAATCAGGTGCTTTAACAGGTTTAGAACGTGTTAGAGGTATGCTTTTAACTGAAGGACACTTATTTGTTAGACCGGATCAAATAGAACAAGAAGTTAAACATATGTTTTCACAAATTACAGAGATCTTAAACATCTTTAAAATAGACATAAACTACATTTCATTATCATTAAGAGATCCAAAAGATAAAGAAAAATATTTTGATAATGTTGATATGTGAAATACAGCTGAAGCAATGCTTCAAAAAGCTCTTGATGATATGGGAATCAAATACGAAAAAGTTGTTGGTGAAGCCGCCTTTTATGGGCCTAAAATTGATATTCAAATCGTTACTGCTTTAGGTCATGAAATTACTGTATCAACAGTTCAGTTAGACTTCTTGCAACCTGAAAAGTTTGATATTACATATGTAGATAATAATGGTGCTTTAGCTCGTCCAGTTATGATTCACCGTGGTTTAATTGGTACATACGAAAGATTTGTAGCTATTCTTTTAGAACAAACTAAAGGTAATTTACCATTTTGACTAGCACCAAAACAAATTACCATTATCCCTGTTAATCTTGAAGAAAACTTAGCTTATGTTAAAGAAGTTTATGAAGAATTATGGAAACATGATTTTAGAGTCAAAATTGATGATTCAGATGAAAGATTAAACAAAAAAATCCGTAATGCACAAGTTTCTAAATCTAAATACCAATTAATTTTAGGAGCTAATGAAATTGCAAACAAGACTATTTCATACCGTGAATACGGAAAAGAAGAAACACACACAGTTAAATTAGATGAATTTATTAATATGCTTAATAATTTAAGAATTAATCATGAATAATAAGAAACAAAAAACGCCATTAGGGCCAGTAGTTACAATATTATTCATATCAATATTCTTAGTTATTCCACTTAGTACAATTTGAATTTTAAGCGATCCTAAATTCGGAAATCAAATAATTCAAAGTACTTTATGAATTATCCTAGGTCCCTGTTTGATAGTATTTTTCGCTTTAATAATTAATTTTATATGTGTATATTTTAAAATAATTAATATTAGAAGTTTCAACTTCAGCATTCCAATAGCTTTTATTTTAATTATTTTATGTACTTTTTCATTAATACCTATGCCCTTTTGAATAAAGTATATTATTGCTCCAATTGTAGGTGTATTATTAGCTTTATTATCAAATATAACTATAGGTAGAATTGAAGACAAATTAGATGCTAAAAAGTAGCATCTTTTTTGTATAAAAAAACAAAGCCATTTAAGGCTTTGTGATTTGTTATTATTATTTTCAAGCTTGACCGATTTCGTCTATTAAATAAGCGTTTTGGTCAAATGTGATTTTATTAGCTTTAAGTTCTTCTTTTGTTTTATAAGCAAATTCATAGCTAGAAGAGTTTATATCATTAGTTGTAGTAAAGTCTTTAACAGGATCAAATAAATACATTTGTTTGCCAATTTGATATTGCACTAAGAATTTTGTTTCTTCAGTTGTTTCATTCAATTGTTTAAATTGTAAAATTTCAACATTATTTGGAGTTGCATAATAGAACAAGAATGCAACTAAGTAAGCTAAACCAAATTTACCAATTTTGCCGCTTTGATCAACAGCTTGTTTAAATTGAGCTTGTCATGTTTTGTTACTTAATCAGAATGGGTTAACAATTTTTTTATTATCTTCAATAAATTTTACTGGGTCTTTTGAGAATGATTCAACAGCATTTTTAGGTAAAAGATTTTTATCTTTAAATGCAGATGTATCACCTTTTCCAGATAAACCATATGATTCATCAACATATTCTTTAGGATTAGCAGTTTGCACTAAATAGTATAAAGGAGCAATAGATTCTTGAATTACATATTCATTATTTGCGTCGTATTCTTTAATTAATACTTTAAGTAAAGAAATAATTTTCTTGTAGAAACTATATAAATTAGTTTCTGTTTTTGAATTTGAGAGTGTTGAATCGCTAAATATAGGACTAAATGCAATTTTCGGAAGAATTCCACCGATTGATACTTTTTTGTTAAGTGCTGAATCTGTGTAATTTTCCATTGCGTTAATATTGATTACTGAATTATTACCTCAATTATTTGAGTTGTATAATTCAGTATTTTTAACGCTTAAAAAGTTATGTTGGAATGGAGTATTTTTAGTTAAGTAATAGATAAAATTGTTTGTAATATCATTTGGTAAAACTACTTTAATAGTTTGTTTAGTTTTTACGTCTTGAACGTCTCTATCAATTCTTAAGCTTAGTGAGAATTTTGAATAGAATCTTTCTAATGCAATGAATTTTTGAAGTTTAAAATCTTCAAATGTTTTGTGTAATACGCTTAAATAATTTGCATAATCAGGATTTTTTGAATATTTTTCTTTTAAAAATAGTTTGTCAAATTCTTCAATGCTTTTTCCTTCAAATAAGTTGTTATTTTGATCTAAGTATTTAGCTTTTGCAATTTGTTCGTCCTCTTTAAATGGGTTAACACATGAAACTAAGGCAATAGGGCTAGCTAAAGCAAATGCTGAAGCTGGTAAAATTAATTTTTTAAAG
This sequence comes from Mycoplasmopsis felifaucium ATCC 43428, assembly GCF_000687775.1. GTDB lineage: Bacteria > Bacillota_I > Bacilli_A > Mycoplasmatales > Metamycoplasmataceae > Mycoplasmopsis > Mycoplasmopsis felifaucium. The sequence continues at coordinate 27,450 of NZ_JHXS01000010.1, read as the reverse complement.
TTTAATTTCATAATTCTCCTATAATGTTGCACTGTAATTTCATGATTTAAAACCTAAGAAGCTAATTGATGCACCAATCGTGAAAACGATGATACTAAATGCCAAAACACCTATAGCATAGGCTTTTCAAGCAGAATACTCTTGAATAAGATCAGTTTGAATTTTAACGTTAGCAACTTCTTCAATAGAACTAACTTTAGCAATAATAACTGAACATACAACAATTAAAACTAAGGCAATAACACTTAAACATAATCAAAGAATTGTATTAGCTTTTATATTAACTTTTTTCATATTCTATCCTTTAATTGTACTTCCTTGACGACTAATAGCAGACATAATTCTCTTTCTAAATAAGAAGTAGAATACAAACATAGGAAGAATAACTAAGATAGCACCAGCCATTCTAATGTTGTCAAATACACGTTCATCTTGCGTTGATGTTTCGCGACCTACACCAAATAATCAAACTGACATAACTCTATAATCTGTACCAGCTACTAAGCTTGGTCATAAGTATGAGTTTCATGAGGCTAAGGTAGTTAAAATTACAATTGTGAGCGTAGTTGGTGAAACCATTGGAATAGCTATTTTAAATAAGTATTTAAAACCAACTACACCATCAACCATAGCAACTTCTTTAATTCTACTTGGAATAGCTTCAAAAGCATTTCTATACATTAAAGCATTGAATACTGAAGCTACGAAAGGAATAGCAATTATAAATAAGTTATAAATGAATAAACTAGCATCGCCTTGAGCATCAGGCTGTACGACGTTCTTGATTTTTAAGACAACCCATTGCTGACCTGCAAGCAGTGCAACTTCTGGAAGGATTAATAATGACATTAAAATAAATCAAATGAATTCTTTTCCATATCATTTTTTAAGGCTGAATGCATAACCTAAAAATAATGTAACAAATATTTTAAGGGCAATAGAAAGCAATACATTGCAGAATGTTAAGAAGAATGAGAATAAGTATCCTTGTTGTCAGTCCGCTTCCCAAGGTCAAATACCTTTATTATCAGGGTTTGACGCTGATTTCATATTGCCAAAGAATTTAAATTCATTTGGTCAAATACCTGCTTGACCGTTTTTAACTAAATCAGCTTGTTGATTTCCCATTGTTGCCATTAAGATCATATAGGCAAATGGAATAAGTACTACGAGTCCAAATAAACATAATAATAAGATTTTAAAGAATGATTTAGTAAATAAAGAAAGTAATGAGCTATCTTGTACTTGCTGTGTAACTAAATCTCGCTTCTTCTTTAGAATAGAATTCGCGAATTTCTCTTGAATCTTTAATTTTGTTTCAAACATCAGATTCTCCTTTATTTAATGATGCTAAGGTTAGGACTCTAAAACCACCACGAATGATTGTTGAATATGTAATACCAATGATGAATAAGATTAATGAAGCTGCACCAGCTAAAGCATAGTTATTTTGTTTTACATATGAATAAATAAATAACATAAGTGTTGATGCACCAGCGTTAATAGCTTCTTCTGGTTTGTTGTTGAACAATGCTAATGGGAATACTTTAATACCGTTGATAATACCCATTGTCATGATGAATGTAATAGTACTTTTAATTGATGGTAAGGTAATTGTAAAGAATTGTTTAAAACCTGATGCTCCATCAATTGAGGCTGATCTATAGAGGTTTTTGTCAACTGATAGCATAGCAGTTGTGAATAATAAAACGTTGAATGCTAAGCTGTTTCATACACCATTAACAAGCATAACAAGCATTGATTTAAAGGCCGTTACACCTTCTGGTGTTCTTTTTAATCAAGGTGTGTTTCCTTGGAAACCAAAAGCACGCAAGATTTGGTTAAATTGACCGTTTGTGTCAAAAATTTGCACGAAAGCCAATGAAACGGCTACGGCGTTAGTTACGTAAGGAAGGAAGAAAATAGTTTGCCAAAATCCTCTTAATTTTTTACGAATAACGCTTGCTATAAGGGATGAAATTAAAAGTGAAACTACCATTGTAATAGGTAAAACCAATAAACCATATATAAATGAGTTTCTAACACCTACTGCAAATTGAATATCTCTAAATAATGCAGTAATGTTATCAAATCCAGCGAAGTGGCTTGTTACTTTTCCGCCTTCAGAAACTTCGCTAGTAAATGCACTTTTAATGTTAAATGCAAATGGAATAACTGTAAATGTTAATAAGATAACAATAGCTGGAACAATTAAAACAAATGCGAAAAAGAAATTTGTTCTTTTATCTACTACTGAACCGGCAATAGTATTTGAATTTGTTTTTGTTTGTTTGCTTAATGAATATTGGAATAATGCATCATTATTAGTTTTTGAGCTTATTCCTCTAAAAAGCTTATTGAACATTGTATTCAACTCTTTCTTCTGTCACTGCGTCAAAGATATGTAATCTATCTGCAGGCATACTAAAGTGAATTGTGTCCCCAGCTTTAAAGTTATATTTATTATTAACAAGGAAGTTTAATCTTACTTTATCAATTGTTTCAACGATAAGTTTAGATTCTTTACCAAAGTTTTCAGCTGTTTTAATAACACCTGAGAAGTCAGCATTTCTTGAAGTTTCACGAATAATGTAATCTTCAGCACGAACACCAACTTTTAATTCTGCTTTATCAATTCCAGGAATTACTACACCCTTAACTTCTTTACCAGCAACAGTTAATTTACCATCTTCATAGATTGCTGATAATAATCCCATTTCAGGCATACCAATGAATCTAGCAACGAATTCGTTAACTGGTTTGTTGTAAAGTTCCATAGGTGAACCAAGTTGTTGAACTCTTGAAGTTGACATACAGATAACAATGTCGCTAATTGACATAGCTTCTTCTTGGTCGTGTGTAACAAACACAGTTGTAATGCCTAAACTTTGTTGAATTTCACGGATTCATTGTCTTGTGTTAATTCTTAATTTAGCATCAAGGTTTGAAAGAGGTTCATCAAGAAGTAAAATCTTAGGTTTTTTAACAATAGCACGAGCAATTGCCACACGTTGTTGTTGACCACCTGATAAACGGGTTGGTTTCTTTTGAAGAATACCCAGGATTTCAACACGCTTAGCAACATCAAGCACAGCTTTATGGATTGCTTGCCCAATTGTAAGAATATCTTCAGATAACTTAGCAATTTCTTCTCTTTGTTCTTGAGTTAATTTAGCAGTACGAAGTTTTTTATCTTCCTTCATAATTGCTTGGAAGTTGTACTTAGTATTTAATTCTTTTTCAATTAATGCGTGTTCTTTTTCAAGAATAACAGGAATAACACTTAAGTTTCTCTTACGTCTTGCCAATTTTTCGTTTTTAACACCAGCTAACGCTTTCTTAGCATCAATATACTCTTGTTTTAAAGAAGCAACCTTTTCTTTGTTGTCTCTTTCAATTTCAATAGTTTTCATATGGTATCTGCAAATCAATGCATTTTTTAGAATTGTTTTTTCCAATTTAACCAATTTCATAGCATCATTCAACACGAAATCTTGTTTGTTGTATTGAGCTATTTTAGCAATTAAACCTTTGTAAACAGCTTCTAACTCTGTAAGTTTTGCATAAACTTCATCTGCAGAACCACTAGGTTTTTTGAATTTTAATAAACCTGAATCAATAATTTCTTGATTAATTGAACATTCTAAATATTCTTTTTGAATAGCATTAGCTTTAATAACAGAATCTTCAATTTTAAGGTTTTTAATTATTTTCTTGTAATCTTCTTTGAGTTCATCAAAGTATTTTAAAGTCTTTTTAGCTAAAAGGCTATATGCAGATTCATAACGGTTTTTAGCTAAATTGTAAGCACTTTGTGCTTTAACAAAATTATCTCTTGTAGCCGAATATTCTCTTGAGTACATTCTTTCCATTTCATCAAGAATTTCTCTAGTATAAACTACTGTTTCTAAATATTTATTAGTTTCTTCTTCTGAAGCACCTAAATATTTAAGATAAATGTTGTTAATTTTAGTTTGAGCAATTATTCTCTTAGAAATAATTGAGTTTTGTCAGTCAGCATCATTTTTTAATGGGAATGCGATGTTTCCATAAACACTCATATGTGGATATAAAGCATAGTTTTGGAAAACGAAACCTAATTTTCTCTTTTGTGGAGTTAAGTTTGTAACATCTTTACCGTAAAATAATACATTACCACTACTAATAGTTAATAAACCAGAAATAGCGTTTAATGTTGTAGTTTTACCACTACCAGATGGACCTAATAATGTAACTAACTTTCCTTCTGGAATTGAGAAGCTAACGTTATCTACAGCTAAGGTTTCACCAAAGTCAATAAATACGTTTTTTAATTCTATTGCAGGAATAGACTTATCGATTTTGTGTTCTTTAACTCTATTTAGCAATAATTCATATTGTTCTCTATCTTCAGGAGTAATATTTACAAAAGATTTTTTAATTGATTTAAAAAGTCTATTTAAAAACATATTTTTCCTTACTTATTATTAATATTGAATTTTTGATACTTATTTTGATACTTAAATATTTAATATGTAAAGGTTATTTTTGCACAGGTTGTGCAGGTGTAGTTATTACACCATTTTCAACAACTTCACCATTAGCATATACTACTTTAATAGGTTTATATGCAAATTGAGCATAATCATAAACAGTTTGAATGTCTGGATTGCCAGCTCCTTCAAAAGCGAATGATCTTCAACCTTCACCGATAGGTTTAATTTTATATGCAGTATAAGCTAATTTTTCATATGGGTTATATGAAGTTGTCATTGGTCTTTCACCAAAGAAACCAATTTTGTTATCTTTAGCATATTTAAGGGCTAATCCCATTAAATAATATGTTCAGTGTGCAGCCGTGTTAGAATACACCATATTTGGAAGGTTTTGACCACCTTGATCTAAAGGTAATGTTAAACCAGCTTTTATAATTTCCACTGAATAAGATCTATTTACGTCCGCAATAGAACTTAATTGATTTTTTTCATTGCTATAGAAGATATCTCCCGTGAATCTTCCAAATGTATCGCTTTTACCACCAAGAGTTAGGAATACATAAACTTCTTTACCGTTAAATAAAGTTTTTGAAGCAAAATCGCTTGATTGAGTTGAAAAGTGCTGTTCTTGTTTTGAAGCTATTTTGCCTCCAACAGCTTTTTCAGGGGTATCAATACCAGCAATTCTTATTTTATTTTGTATTCCTTCTGCGATACCATTTTTTTCATTAGCTTCAAGGGCTCTAACTGTAACTGTATCTCCATCAGCTCCGCTAACAACTACGGCCTTAAACATATAAGGAGCTACTTTTTCAACGTTTAAATTAATACGTGTATCTAGCTCAACAATTTTTGGACCGTCATTAATTTGCTTTGTTACACAAGCTGCAGAAACAACAGGAAGAAATGAAGCAGATAAAACTAATGAACCTAGTAATAATTTTTTATTCATATTTATTTTAATGTTTCAATACAAAATAAACACAAACTACAAGCCTAGCCGTAGTTTGGTTTTATTAAGCTTAGAAAGAATTATTTAAATTTTGAAACGATTGGAGACATTGTAGCAACGATTGATGTAGCAAATTCTGCTGAAGCACCATTACCTTCTCTGATTTGGGTAGCAATAGCTTTGTATGCAGCGTTAAATGAATCTCTATAAGGGTTTGAGTATACACTTGATGGTTCTTCATAAAGTTGAATTGATTTGTCTGAGAACATTTCAACAGCAACATTTAAGTAAGGGTTATCTTGAATTAATTTCTTCAATGAACCTTCTTTTTTGAAGTCAGCGTCAAATCCTTTGAATGGAACAACGTAGCTAGCTACTCTAGAAATGTGTTCAAAGTTATTTTCGTCATATTTAACTTCTTTACCTTTAACCATTTCTTTGAATTCACGAACATCAGTACTTGTTAAGTATTTAACGAATTTTGCAGTAGCTTTGTCTAATTTAGCATTTTTCTTAATTGCATACAAGTTAGGACCTTGTGAGAATGCTGTTTTAATTGTTGAATCGGCAGCGTATTTTAATGGAGCTGATGATACAACCAATTCATCTTTACCTAATTGTTGTGATGCTTCAGGTTTTACATATTTAACTTTATCTCCATATGATGTTGTTGAAGCTGGTTCTGAAGCTAATTTGTAAATAACATATTTAACATTATTTTGTGTAAATACACCTAAGTTTTCAAATTGAGTTGATTGAGCATTTAATTCTTTAATTGCATCTGCTTCAGCTTCAGAAACTTGGATGTATTTACCACCTGTAACAATTTTTGAAATGTTTGCATCTGCTTCTGCACTTGTTGAAACATAGTCATATTTAGCATTTTTAGGTGTTACACCCATAGCAACTACTGCATTGTTATATTTTCCAAGTGTAGCAGCTTTATTACCGCCAGGTAAGATTTCAGCTATTTTTTCTAATTTCTTAGATTTTGAATTGTAAGCTTCAACATAAGGGGTTGATGTTGTTACAAAGTTGTGTGTATATCCAGCAGTTGAACCAAAGTTAGAACCTAATTTGTGAGCTACTTCGTCTGATGAAGAGTATGCACCACCACCATAGATCTTAAGAGCACCTTTTTCAATAGCAGCTTTAAGCAAGTCAAAGATTTCAACTTCAATTTTTGTTGTAGCATTTTCTGGGTTTAACACTGATTTAAAGTCAATTTTAACGAATCCATCAGCATCTTGACCTACAGCCATAGGCATTTTAGAGTCATCACCATTTAATCTTGAGTAAAGCACTGTGTTTAAAATACCAGATGGGTCATCAATACCTAATAATGCAACAGATGATTTTTTAGTATCTGATGATACTGTAAAAATTTGAATTGCTTTTGTAATGAATTCAATGTATCCTTTAAAGTCACCAAATACACCTTCAAGACTAAAGTCAACTGCATCAGCACCTTTAGGGTTTCCGAAGATTTTCTTAATTTCTTCAGCAGCTTTTGCTGCACCAAACATTGATTCTGTTTTGATGTAGTCAACGTCTGATGATCAAACAGCTTCATCATTAACTCTAAATTTAGATTCAATTTGACCATCAAGTTTGTAACCTGCATCTTTTAATGTTTTAAATACATATTTGTAAACTGGACCATCAATACCAAATGCGATAGATGATTTTAATAATGGTAATGCATAGTTACCACCAGCTTTAACACCTTGAATTTTGTTGTTGTAGTTAGCAAAACTTTCTTCAAATACATTCTTAGATGTTACATAATTGCCTCATGTTTTATCTGAGAAGTCAAATGCTCTACCAGCTTTAACGATTTCAGCAATAGTTGTACCATAGTTAACTGTTAAACTTGGTAAATCAACTGATTTGTTTTTCATACCAGTAACAACATAGTCATTACCAGCTGAATAACCTGAACCAATGTGTTTTAATTCAACAGGTAGATAGTCTGGAGAATTTTTTTCTGTTGCGTTATAGTTGGCAATAATGTCGCTAATTGCGTTTCATTGTTCTTTACCTTGCGAGAAGGTTACACCAAAGATAACTTTATCTCCTTTAATTTCGTTTGTATTTCCACATGCTACTGTTAAAGCAAGAGGTGCAAGGCCTGTAACACTTAAACTTGAAGCAAGTAAAATATTTTTAATTTTTTTATTTTTCATAATTTCCTTCCATTTTTGAAAGAGTGTTAGGAATAAATTCCTAAGTTGTTTTACATATAATATTTTTTCCGTATATATCTAGCGGTCAACACTCGTCATATTAATTCCGCTGATATTATTATATATATGAATATAAAAGGGTATTTAGATATGAAAAATATCTGCAAAAATGTGAAAAATTTGCAGAAAGTACTAAAAAATTTTCACAGAATTTTTAGGTTTAATATTTATATATTAAAATAATTTTTTAATACTTTCATTGAGGTTCATAATGAATAAAAAAAATCGTAAATTATTGCTAAAACTTTCAGTACCAGTAGCATCTGCCTTAGTAGGCACTTCTTTAAGTATTTCTTGTTCAAATAAAGCATCAAGGGAAGCTTTTAAACAATATCAAGAAGTAGTTAATTCAATTTTAAATGTAGGTAAAACAAATGAATTAATAAGTTTATTACCTGCCAATAGTCAAAAAGTTTATATTGTTGACAATTATTATGCTAATGATTATTTCAATGTTAAAAATGCATATGAAAAGATTAATACATTAGATATTAAAACAATAAGTTTTTTAAATAACGAACTTAATACTAACTTAGAAAATGCTAAAAAAATTATTCAGGATAAAGAAACAACTCCTAATGATGAAGTTTCAAAAGCAAAAGAAAATTTAAGCTTATTGATTAGTGTTTTAAGACAATGAGAAAATATTGATGGTAATAAATTTGCTTATAGAACAACTAATAGCAATATAAGCGAAGTTATATCTGAATTTAGACAATATTTTACATATAACATTGCCGAATCAAATAATGAAAGCTTAATTAATTACTCAATTAATAAGCTTCATATGCTTATGGATTTTCATAGTGAACTCGGCAATGAATATGTTAGATTTTATAATTTTGATGATAATAAATTTGAAAAAGATAAATTTAGAGAATATCTAAAAGCTGAATTTGATAAATTAACTGAAGAAAGTTATAAATTTAAGGAATTAAATCCTTTTTTATACAATAAAGAACTTTATTTATTAGATAAGCTTTATATCTATTTAGAAATGCTTAAAAATACTAATATTAAATCAGGTTCAGAGCAATATTGGAATGATATTGAGAAAAACCTTTATAGATTAAAATTTATCAAAAAACTTTTTAATAATAGAACTGAAGAAATTAATAGCTTTGGTGTAGAAGAAAATAAAACGATCATTGAACTAAAAAATGAATTTAAAGATAATATTGATAAAGCTCAAAAGTTTTATAAATATAATTACTTAGGCAATTATGTAAGATACAATAAACTATTTAATTCATTTATATCTTTCGTACAATATGTATGAGATTTGGGGCCTAAAAATAGTGATGATACAAGATTTTTAATCTCTGTTTTTAAGGGATGAACCGAAAACTTTAAAGGAGCCTTAGAAACCTTTAAAAAGTGAAGTGATGCAATTAATAATTTTGAATTTATATCAGATAATATAAATTTCAATATTAGTTTACCATTCCCTGAATTAATGAAACACGATGATATTTTCCAATTAGCTAAAATCGCTCTATACAATAACCAAAATCATAGAGGATAGTTATTCGCAGACTAAAGGCACATTGTAAAATGTGTTTTTTTATTTAATTAAAAAACGCCTGTTTTATAGGCGTATTAAACAAACATTTTTTGCAATAAAGTTTTAATATTTAGGCTGTAGTTTTCATACAATATGAGACTTTTTATCTTACTACACACAAAAATGAAAACATTTAAAATTATTACATTGGTATGAACAACAAGATAATCTGAACCACAAAACCTAATTGTGAATAAACTTTACATTAAATTTCCGGATTACTTCCGTTATATATATCATCTATAAATGATTTTGTTTTAAAATAAGAAACATCATTCTTATCCATTTTATGATCTTTTAACCATGATGGCGGTATTTGTAATCTGCCTGAATTAGCTTTAAAATCCGCAGATCAATTTCTATGATCTTGCTTATGACCACAAGAAAAATCAATTTCTTCTAAGCAATATGCATCAACGCCACTTATTAATATCTTTCTTTCTCTATCTTTTGGCGATATTCCAAAATCGTAAAAAGTTTTGAGTATCATATAACTTTTTTCATTATTGACATTAGTAGAAACATAATCATTATGAAGAATATTTATAGCGGCAACGGCATTATTTGATGCACCGTTCTTTTGAACTTTAATATTTATCATTACGAATATATTATTATAATTTACATAACAATCATAGCTGGAATTAACAGTTGATTGATCACTTAATTTACGAACAACAATATCATTAATACTATTATGATTTTGAGTATATATTTCAAGTTTAGAAGTAATAAACTCTTCCATAATAAAACCTGTTGCCGTTGAAGTTTCAATGCAATTATTATCACTTGATAAAAGATTATATTCTTCTAGCCTTAATAAAAGTTCATTCCCGTAAACTTTAAAAATTTCTCTAAGATATGTTTGAACTTTATCTTTCACGAACATTATTTTTTCATAATAAGTTTTCATTTATTTTCTCCACTCATCATAAGATTTTAATATCGCTAATCCTATCGCTTTACCCAGTAGGCAAGGAACTGCATTTCCAATTTGAACCAATTGTCATTTTTTTGATCCACTAAATATAAAATTTTCCGGAAATGATTGTAATGTGGCTAATTCACGCGGGGTCATAACTCTATTTAAAATTGGATGTACATTGACACCACCATGATTCTCTTTTACGGTGCAAGAAGGTTTATTTCAATCCACTTTTTTTCAGGCATCACTATAATTACCATATAAACTTTTACCAATCGGTATTGCTTCTAATCTTTTTTTCATATCTTCACTAGTTTTTGAAAAAATATGATTAATATCTTTGTTTTCAGCCATTTCTACATATTTATCTAAAACTTTACCAACAGACACATAATTATTCTCATTATGTGTTGGCTTTGGATGATAGTTTTTTGCACCAATTCTATTACCTATAAAAATAACTCTTTGTCTATGTTGTGCCACTCCATAATCGGCACTGTTCAACACAGTAACATTGATATCGTATCCAATTTCTTTATAGTCATTTATAATTTTCTCTTCAATTTTACCATCCATCATTGAACGCAAACCTTTAACATTCTCCATTAGAACAAACTCAGGTTTTATTCTATTAACAATTTCTAGCATATCTAAATATAATGAATTTCTTGGGTCTGCAACAATTCTATTGCCTGCCATACTAAACCCCTGGCAAGGGAACCCACCAGCAATTAGGTGAATATGTTTGTTTTTTACCGATTGAATTAGATCTTGTTTTATTTTTTCATCTCTAATATCTCTATCAGAAACATTTTCTTTAAAGCCTTTTATTTTTGAGAAGTTGGTTTTATAAGTTTCAACTGCTTGAGGCATAATCTCAACAGAACCCACAGGCATCATACCTGACATTGTTAGCCCACAAGAAAGTCCTCCAGCTCCAGTAAATAAATCTATAAAATTGAAATCTCTTATATGTTGATTATTAGCCCAACCATCAATAGCCATCATTTCGCTTGAAATATCTACTCAACAGACTATATCATTTTTCTTTTTGATTTTATTGATTTTTGAATTTTTAATAGGATCTGAATAAGATGCAAATTCATTAAATTTTTTATCAATAGATATTTTTCAATTATTATAATCTTCCTCTAAAATTGAAGTTTTATTACCTTTTTTATAACTTTTTAAAGCTCCACTAGCTACTTCTCTTCTTATAAATTTGACAGTTCTGCCAGTTAATTCTGCGACTTCATTTATACTAAATTCATTCATCTAATCTCCTAACTTAACATTGTATTTTTGAACTATAACTTTAAACCTTATTGCTGGAACATTCTTATTATTAATCATTATTAGTTCCTTCTTTCATATCTACAGTTTCTGATTGAGTTAACACTTCTGTTAAAGGAGTATTTAATACTTTAACAGGTTTTTTCTTATTAACTTTATTTTGCTTATTAATCTGTTTTATAGACTTATTGATATATTTTTTCATTCTTGAATAATCCAAAAAGTAAGGAATATCATTTTGATTATATTCAGAACATAATTGGTGTTCAATGATTAATTTATCGTTTATAAAATCATATGTAAGTATCGTTGTATGTTTTCTTGTTGAATTAATAAGCTTTAATAAAGCATATTTATTATCGCTTCAGAATTTAAAAACATTAATTAAATCATATGTTTTGGATTTTTTATATGTATTAATGAAATGTTTAACGAGTGAACTGATATTCTCATAATTAAATGATACTTCTTTAGTTTTAAAAATAACTTTTCCAAAATTTTCAATTAATTTATCATTCTTAAATGAAAGTAAGTTATTTCTGTTTACATAACTGTTTAACATCCAAATTAAACAAACAATAAAGTAATAACTATTAAAGATATGCGAATATCTTGGATTAGCATTAATTTTGTCATATGAATAAGCAAAAATGCATTTTTCGTGGTTGATTACCGAACTTAATGCTTTAGAATTCGCAAAATAATATTTAACATTATATTGTTTAAGCAATTCTAAAACTTGATAAGAAGCATTAGGCGAAACTAAAACAAATAAGTCTTTCAAGTTAACTGTTTTAGAACGTTTTAATTCTTCTAAAAAGAAATCTAAATAAATTAAAACAACTTGGTTTGTGTTTAAACTTACTAATTTTCTATCAATTAATAAGTTAATTTTAAGGTTAGAATAATCATTAACTTTAATTAAACTTTGATACAAGTTTTTAATTGTATAGCTTTTATTAAAAAGCTTGTTAATCATTAAAATTCATCTAGTTTTTAAGTCAAAAGGTCTACAAATGAATTTTGAATCATAGTTGGTTAATAAATTATTAAGTAATTCTTGAGAATATGTATCTTGAGTAATAATTAGGTTTTTTGATTTATATCTTGGTTTAACATTAATAAAAGCACGCAAAATTTCACTTTTTGAAGCTTGTTCTTGTATTAAGTTGTTAGCATCAACTAAATTTAGATCGTGTACCTTTTTAATTTCAAAGTTTTCAGATTGATTTTTAATATTTTCATTAAATAAATTAGCTACTTTTTCTAAGTTTTCACCATAAATATAATTTAAGGTTTGGTTATAAATTTTAAATGTTAGATTGGTATCATTTTGATGTGAAATTATTTTAATAAAATAGTCTAATTTTGCTTTTTTAAAGGCTAATTCATCAAGTGTAGGATCTGTGCTAATTTTAGAATCATAGTTATAAATTATATGTTTATGATTTTTAAAAAAGTAGTTTATTTTTTCAACTATTGAATAAAATTTCGGATTGCCTTGATAAGATATTAAAATTTTCTTACCTGAAGCATTTTGTAAAACTTTATCTTGAATTAAGTTACATAAAAGATTATAAGAAAAATCACTTATTGGGTTTTTACTACTTGACTTAAGTAATATTGAATTATTACAATAAAATAATTTATCATTAATTCCAACATTATTATTTTTCATAAATACCTCTATAAATAAGTGATTTTAGTTTATTATTCATTTTCGCTATTTAGCTCTTCTAAGTCTAATTCATCTAAAGAAATTTCTTGAGTTTCTTCTTTAATTCTTTCTAATAATTCATTAGCTGATTTAGTAGCTTCTGAATCTATGGTTTCATCAATTTTAATGATTTCGACTGCTTGAATTTCTTCATTTTTCTTAAGGTTAATTAATTTAACACCTTTAGCGTTTCTGCCTGTTTCGCTAATTTGGCTTAATGGAGTTCTTATTGTTAGTCCACTAGTTGTAATAATCAATAATTCATCTTGAGGGTTAACAAAACGAGCGAAGACTAAATCTCCAGCTAATTTAGCATTAATACCGAGCACACCTTTTCCACCTCTTTTAACTAATCTAAATAATGAATGGTGTGTAATTTTACCGAAGCCTTTTTTACCTATTGTAAGAATTAATTCACCTTCATTGCTTGATGATGAAGAAATACATACAGCTTTTTCATCAAGTTTAATACCCTTAACACCAGTAGCAGTTCTTGATAATGGTCTAAAGTCGCTTGATTCAAATTTAACAATTCTTTGAGCATCACTAGCAAGTAAAACAAGTTCATCTTTGCCTAACACCATTGCTCTAATTAATTCGTCATCTTCTTTTAGACCAAAAGCATATTTACCGTTAGCGTTAATTCTCTCGTATTCAGAAAGGTTAGTTTTCTTAATCATTCCTTGTTTTGTGGCTGTAAATAAGTATTTATCATCATCATATGAATCAACTTGAACCATTGAAACAATTTTTTCGCCAGATTCAGTGTTTAATGAAGGAATAATGTTAATAAATGAAGTTCCTTTAGATTGGCGAGATTGTTCAGGGATTTCGTGAGCTCTAACTCTATAAACTCTAGCTAAGTTTGAAAATAATAATAGGTCTGTGTGAGTTGTGGTTGTAATAATTGATGCAATATCATCATCATTATATGTTTTCATTGTAGTAATGCCAACACCGCCTCTTCTTTGAGTTTTATACTCTTCAAGGTCCATTCTTTTAACATAACCTTTTGTACTGGTTGTAATAACAATGTCTCTTCTTGGAATTAAATCTTCATCAAGAATAGAATCGCTAGCAGTTAAATTAATTTCAGTTCTTCTTTTATCGTTGTATTTTTCTTTAATTTCATTTAATTCAAAAGTAATTAAATCAATTAATAAGTTTCTATCAGCTAAAATAGCTTCAATTTTGGTAATTTCTTTATTTAGTTCAGCCATTTCTTCAAGCATATTATCAATAGCCAAGCCGGTTAAACGACCTAAACGCATATCAACAATAGCTTTAGTTTGTTTTTCGCTTAAATTAAATCTTTTTGAAAGGTTTTCTTGAGCTTGTGCATCGGTTTTTGAGCTCTTGATGATTTTAATAACTTCATCAATATTTTCAACAGCTATTTTTAAACCTTCTAAAATATGCAATCTATCTTGAGCTTTTCTAAGATCGAATTGTAATCTTCTTGAAACAACATTTTCTTGGTGTTTTAAATAAACTTCTAAAGCTTGTTTTAAGTTTAATAATTTAGGCTCTCCATCAACTAAAGCTACAAAGTTAACGTTGTAATTTGATTGTAAGTTAGTTTGACGATAAAGTTTATTAAGAATAATTTCGGCATTTTCACCTTTTTTAATGTCTATTACAATTCTTATACCTTCACGGTTCGATTCATCACGCAAATCAGAAATACCATCAATTGCTTTTTCCTTAATTAATTGAGCAATTTTTTCAATAATGGCTGTCTTTTTAACTTCATAAGGAATTTCAGTAATAATAATTTTGCTTTTGCCGTTTGCAAAAGTTTCAATTTTAGCTACTGAACGAACAGGAATGCTACCTTTACCTGTTAAATATGCATCTTTAATACCTTGATTCCCAATAATCATAGCTCCAGTAGGAAAGTCAGGACCAGGTAAATAATTCATTAATTCTGGAATAGTAATCTCAGGGTTTTTAGCTAAAGCAATTGTAGCGTCAATAGTTTCACCTAAATTATGAGGTGGAATACTTGTAGCCATACCAACAGCGATACCAGAACCACCTGTAACAAGTAAGTTTGGGAATCTTGCAGGTAAAACTGATGGTTCTAGTTCACTTGCATCATAGTTATCAACAAAATCAACAGTATCTTTTTTGATACCTTCAAGCATTTCACCAGCAAGTTTAGATATTCTAGCTTCTGTATAACGCATTGCAGCTGCTTCATCACCATCAATAGAACCAAAGTTTCCGTGTCCATCAACTAAAGGATATCTCATAGAGAAATCCTGAGCCATACGAACCATAGCTTCATAAACAGATGAATCACCGTGTGGGTGATATTTACCAAGTACATCCCCAACAATACGAGCACTTTTACGGTGTTGACTACTATAGGTAATATTTAATTCACTCATATCATATAAAATACGGCGATGAACAGGTTTAAGGCCATCTCTTGCATCTGGAAGGGCTCTTGAAACAATAACACTCATTGCATACTCTAAGAATGAGTTTTTCATTTCTTTTGAAACTTGAATTGGACTTATACCGTCTTTTGCTTCTTCTAAAAGTTGTGATTTAACTTGATATTCTGGTTTATTTTGAGGAGCATCATCTTCTTCTTCGTCTTCTTCAACTTTTTTGTTATGTTTAAAAGCTATAAAAAGTTCACTTGTTTCTTCTTGATCGTTATTTTCTTGTTCTAATTTAGCATCTTCTTTTAATTCTGTTTCTCTATTATCTTCAAAATCTTTAGCCATATTAACTCCTTTTGTTTTTAGTACATATATAAATAATTATTCTTAGTAAATAAAACATATATTTATATAAATATAAATATTATACATTATTAAGCCTAAAAAATCAGGAAAAAATAGAGTAGCCTAACCAATTTTAGACTACTCTAAATTTCATTTTTGCAGGTATTATTTTCATCGAAGTCTTTTAAATTCTGCAAACTAATTTCAACCATATTTTGAACCGCTTCATTAGTGTATGATCCTATATGTGGAGTTAATAAAAATCTTGGGTATAAATCATTTAATTGCTTTATGGTTTCGTTATTTTTGATAATGTCTTTTTTGCCAAAAAATTCTTTTTCATTATTTAATACATCAGTAGCATAAGCGTAGATTAAATTTTCTTTTAAGGCTTTTAAAATGTCTTGTTCGTCTTGAATTTGCCCTCTAGAAGCATTTATGAAAATAGCTTCTTCTTTTGCTTGTTTAAGCAGATTATAATTGATTATTTTATCATTTACATCCTTGATATAAGGACAATGGAAAATAACGATATCTGATTTTTTAACTAACTCATTAAGAGATTTTACTAATTTAACTGTTTCAATAGCTTTTTGGCTTGGATATGGGTCATATCCAATAACATCTGAATTAAATGCTTTAAAATATTTAGCAGTTGTTAAACCTATATTACCTAAACCAACAATACCAACAGTTTTATTTTTCAATTCATACGAAAAACCTTCAAGCGTGATAGTTAAATCATCATTATTAGCTTTATTAGCAAAATAAATTAATCTTCTTGATAAACTAATTGCACACGAAAAAGCTCATTCACTAATAGCACTTGGACTATAACTTGGAACGTTAGCTACTCTTATTTGATATTTTACACAGGCTTTTAAATCAATATGTTCATAACCTGTTGTTCTAGTTAGAATATATTTAACTCCCTTAAGACTTAATTCTCTTATTAGAACTTCATCAACATAAGAATCTGCCCTAATTATTACGGCATCTACACCATTAAGCACTTCAATGTTTTTACATGTTAAACATTCGTCAAATATAATTAATTCAATACGGGAATAAACGCACGATGCTATAAAATAGCTTTTTTCAATTTCACGAACAGAAAAGGCAGCTACTTTCATAAAACCTCCAAGATAGTTAATAATTGTATATCTGTAATAACCTGAAAAATAATATCATTTTACTTATTATCATATAAAACAGTTATATTAGTAAAAACTAGTTAAAAATATGCATTATTATCATTTATATAATTTAATAGTAAAATTATATAATATAAACATTTATTTAAATATCTACATTGGAGGTATTATGAAAAAAATAAGAACTAGATATGCACCAAGTCCGACAGGTTATTTACATATAGGCGGAGCAAGAACTGCGTTATTTAACTATTTATTTGCTAAACATTTTGATGGCGAATTTGTTTTTAGACTAGAAGATACGGATGTTAAAAGAAATGTAGCTGACGGTGAAAGAAGTCAACTTGAAAACCTTGCTTGGTTAGGTATTATTCCTGACGAAAGTCCATTAAAACCAAATGAAAAATACGGAAAATATCGTCAAAGTGAAAAAATCGCTAGATATCAAAGTATTGCAAACTTATTAATTGAAAAAGGATTAGCTTATAAAGCATATGATACTACAGAAGAATTAGAAAAACAACATGCAGAAAGTGATGCAAAAGGTATAGCTTCATTTAGATATGACAGAAACTGATTAAAGATTTCAGACGAAGACAAAGCTAAAAGAGATGCACTAGGTGCATACTCAATTAGATTAATTATGCAAAATAATGAAACTTTAGCTTGAAACGATATTGTTAGGGGTCCTATTAGTTTTGATTCGAGTGATATTGGCGACTGAGTAATTCAAAAATCTGATGGATACCCTACATATAATTTTGCTGTAGTTGTTGATGATCATGATATGGAAATTACACACGTTTTAAGAGGTGAAGAACATATCACTAACACACCAAAACAATTAGCTATTTACAAAGCATTAGGTTGAAAACATCCAGAATTTGGACACTTAACAGTTATTACAAATATGGAAGGTAAAAAACTTTCAAAAAGAGATACTTCATTGAAACAATTTATTGAAGATTACAAAAACGAAGGCTATAACCCTGAAGCTATCTTTAACTTTCTGGCTTTATTAGGTTGAACAAGTGCAGATAGTCAAGAAGTTATGTCTAAAGATGAATTAATAAATAAATTTGATCCTGAAAGATTAAGTAAGTCTCCTTCAAAATTTGACATCAAAAAAATGCAATGATTTTCTAAACAATATATTAAAAATATGGATACTGAAACTATTATAAATATGCTTAATTGGGAAAATGACGACTGAACAAAATTATTTGTTGATACTTTTAAACAAAGTGTATATACATTAGAACAATTAAAAGAAGAGAAACATATTTATGATAAGCCAAGCAAAGTAAAACCTTATATACCTCAAGAAGACTTAAATGTAGTTAATGTCTTTGCGCAAAAATTAAATCAAGGCGATTTTACAATTGAAGCAATTCAAAACGCAATTGACCAAACACAAAGTGAAACAGGCAAAAAAGGAAAAAATCTTTTTATGCCTATTAGATTAGCCACAACTTATGTTGAACACGGTCCGGAATTGGCTAAATCAATTTATTTATACAGCAAAGAGTTAATTCTTGAAAGATTAAACTCATGAAAATAATTTTTAAGTCTTTAGTAAAACAGCCTGAAGTTGAAGATACAAAAGTTCATCAAGAATTAGATTCAAATTATGAACTTTATAAAGATGATAAAGATAATGAATTTCACACCTTTACATTCAAAGATACTGATGAAAATAAAACTAGTACGAGAATTGAGTTTCACCCTAATTATGTAAATATATTTAGAGGTCCTTCTGAATTCTATTTTGAATTAAATAAAGAAAGAAATGACTCGATTTTAGACTTAGGAAACGGAATGAAATTTCCATTAATAACACAACTAAAAAATGTAGAGATTTTAGATAAAGTTAAAAAAGTACATTATGTAATTATGTCTGCAAATAATCAAATTATTTCAGAATGTTTTATTGAAATTGAACACGAATAAGAGAATAGGAAACTATTCTTTTTTTATTAACCAAATGCAAATAAAAACTTCCTTGCGGAAGTTATATTATTAAAATATCAATTGATACAAGATGAGAATAATTAAGCAGCAGCTTGAGCAGCTCTTTCAGCTCTTCTTTTGTCTCTAGCTTCTTCTAATTGTAATTTGTGTAATCTTTTAGCAGCAATTTTTTTGTTTCTAATTCTTACAATTTTACGCATGTTTTCTCCTTTATTTGTAGCTTGTTGGTTAATTAATATTAATATTTTAGCATAATTTTATTTTATATTTAAGTAGTTTTTAATTTTATCAACCATATTCAATTTTTCTCAAGGTAAGTCTAAGTCATTTCTACCAAAATGGCCAAAATAAGCTGTTTTAGCGTAAATTGGCTGTCTTAAATTTAACTCATGAATAATTGCTCTTGGACGTAAATCAAATAAATGGTCGATAACTTTAATGATTTTTTCTTTTGAAACTTTTTCAGTGCCGAATGTATCAACTAAGATTGATATAGGTTTAGCTACACCAATAGCATAAGAAATTTGCATTTCAATTTTTTCAGCTAAACCGGCAGCAACAAGATTTTTAGTAATTCATCTGCAAGCATAAGCGGCCGATCTATCTACTTTAGTAGCATCTTTACCGCTGAAGGCACCACCTCCGTGATGTGCTGTTCCTCCATAAGTATCTACTATAATTTTACGGCCCGTTAATCCTGTATCTCCGACAATACCACCGATAACAAATCTACCAGTTGGATTAATTAGAATATGTTCAGGCATATTTAACTTATATGATTGTAAAACAGGCTTAATGATATCATTAATGATGTAATTTTTAAATTCGGATTCGTTGAAATTCTCATTGTGTTGACAAGAAAATAATACTGTATCTACTTTTGAATGATTTTTATCCGAATAATCAATAGTAACCTGGCTTTTCATATCACTTTTAGCATACTTAAATTTGCCAAATTTTCTTAATTCATTGGCTTTTTTGACAATTGCATGTGCCAAGGTAATAGCTAAAGGCATATATTCAGGTGTTTCATTTGTAGCATAACCAAACATAATGCCTTGATCTCCAGCACCAATTTCATCTTCATTTAAAATGACACCTTGAGCAATATCACTACTTTGTTCTTTGATGTCAGCAATAACTTTAATATTTTCAGATTTATAATCATCATCAATTTCTCTAATCGTATTTAAAGCTATTTCTTTAACATCTACATGAGCATTAGAAGAAACTTCACCAGTAATATATATAGTATTACCAGAAGCCATAACTTCAATAGCTGTTCTAGCAAAAGGATCTTGTTTTAAATAAGCATCTAAAATAGCATCACTAATTTGATCGCAAATTTTATCAGGGTGCCCTTGACCCACTGATTCACTTGTAAATAATGTTTTATACATAAATAAAAAAACTCCTTACTAGCGCTAAAATTAAGGAGTCTTTGAAAATTTCGCATGTTGAATATTTTAAATATTCCTCACTATCCACCTTACAAAAAGCAGGTTGGCTTGTTTCAATGCTGTTAAGCTCCACAACTCTTTATGCGCTTTAAAAATTATGATTATAGTATAACATAAACCAGCCTAAATCATAAAATAAACTAAGCTATTTTATTCTTTTTGAATGCTGTTTTAAATGTAGTTTTGTAGTAAGCTCACACTTCCGATTTAAAAATATAAGCCTTAATTTTGCCATCTTGTTTTTCAATATGAATTTTATCCGTTAAACACCATAAAACAACTGATAAAGTTAAAACAAGAATACCAAGCAATGTAAATGTAAGTAGATTAAGAGGCCATTCAACTATTCAGCCTAAACGAGAGTACATATCGTTGTATTCACTTTTTCCTAAATAGAAATAATTACTTCTTCATCTTATGTTATGTGCAAAGCTTGCTGTTGATAAATTAATTATTCACATTGCAAAACACAATGAACCAAATAATATAACTGTAATAACAGTATCTTCAAATTTATATTTATCGTTTGTGAATGCAAACATTAATGAAATCATTAATAAAATAAATGCATGTGCCAATATATAATCATAGAATCAGAAATTATCTGCACCAACACTCTTATAAATGCCTGGAATAAAAACAGATAATAAAGCTCCAAATATACCTAGATGTCCATAATATTTAATTCAGTTTAACTTATTAAAAATTAAAGAAAAAGCTATAAATAATAAGATTAACCTGCAAAAATGCAAAGGCACAATTTCTCATAGCATTGGATAATTAGTGGCTAAAACTAATATACTTCTAGCTATTATCATAGTTAGTGTAATACTTCCAATTAAAACTCAGAAATCTTTTTTACGCATTGACATTATTAAACTTTTATTTTGATAATTTTGTCTAATCACTCTTCTAAATAGATATATAAGTAAACAAGCAACTAGTGTAAGCATAAAAATAGTTCAGTAAAGTGCTTGAGAAGTTGTATCTTTAAATTCTAAAGTTCCAGGAATATTTTTGAATAATACTTGATGTTTAGTTGAATCATAATACGCTTCATTATTAAAGAAATCAGGAACCTTTAATTTTTCAATATTTGTCATTACCTTAGACATTAAAACGCACCACCATTTGGATTAAAGCCCATTTTCATCAAGTCAGATAAGTTTCCGCTTTTAACTTTTTTAGCCATTTCAGTCATATTTTTGACCATAGCATCAAAATCATTTAATAAACGATTATATTCATGAGGTGTACGACCTGAACCAGCTATTATTCTAGCTTTTCTAGAAGCTTGTTTTAAAAGTTTTGGATTTTTTCTTTCTTTTTTAGTCATAGAGTTAATTAAAACTTCATAAGTAGCCATTTTTAATTCAGCTTCTTCAACTTTTTCATCGTTGATTTTATTAGCTAAGCCAGGAATCATTTTTAGAATTCTAGACATTTTACCCAATTTTTTAATTTGTGCTAAATTGTTCATCAAATCATCAAGTGTAAATTGACCCCTTAAAATTTTAGCGATCATATTATTAGCCATTGATGGATCAATTACTTCTTCAGCTTTTTCAATTAAGCTCATAACATCACCCATACCAAGGATACGGTCAGCCATTCTTTCTGGATAGAATAAATCTAAGTTAGAAATTTTTTCACCAGTACCTATAAATCTAATTGGTAAGCTTAATACTTTAGAAATACTTAAAGCTGCACCACCACGAGCATCAGAATCAAGCTTAGTTATTATGCTTCCTGTCAATTTTAGTTTTTCATTAAAGGTTTCTGCAACGTTAATAATATCTTGACCACTTAAAGCATCAACTACAATTAAAATTTCTTCAGGCGAAGCAATTACTTTTAAATCATGCAATTCTTGCATTAAAGGTTCATCAATACTTAAACGACCTGCAGTATCTATAATTATAAGGTCATTCCTATTTTCGTGTGCATATTTTAAAGCTTCAGTAACAATATTTTGAGCTGAATCGCTAGTTCCTTTTTCAAAATAAGAAACTTGAATGCTTTTAGCTAAGGTAACTAGTTGTTGAACAGCAGCAGGACGATAAATATCAGCTGCAACTAATAAAGGATTATCAGCCATTTTTTTCTTTTTAAAGTAGTATGCTAACTTAGCACAAGCTGTTGTTTTACCACTACCTTGCAATCCTGTCATCATTATAATATAGGGCTTTTTGGTAATTTCAATTGGTTTAGCTGTGCCACCTAAAATATCTACAAGTTCATTGTGAACAATTTTAATCATTGTTTGAGATGCATTTAATGTACCAACTAAATTAGCTTCTAATGCTTTAGCTTTAACATTTGCAATAAAATCTTTAACTACTTTTAAGTTAACGTCAGCTTCTAGTAAAGCCATTTTAATATCCCTTGCAACCGCTAAAATGTCTTCTTCATTAACAACAGTTTTACTTGCCATTTTCTGAATTGATTTTTGAATTCTATTTTCTAAAAAACTTAGCATAATTCCTCACTTTAATTTAAAAATAAAAGAATGATTGAAATTTAAAAAATACTTTATTAAAATAATTTCAACCATCGCAACATATATAACCGAATATCGCAAAAGCGACCTAAAGAATGTAAGATTGACTTACAAAATTATAGTAATTAATTGATTATTAATGATTCTTGATTTCTTCACCAATTAGTTCGTGTAATTTTACTAATTCTTCATATGTTAAAGTAATACCTTTGCTTGATCTTGAGTGATCTTCGCTTCAGTCTCTAATATCATATTTTGGTTCTGATCCGTTTCAAGAGATAAAGTTTAATTCCTTTTTATATCCACCACTTGTAATTGATATAGTCCCTAATTCACGTTCAATTTTATTAGTAATTTCAGGTCTTTTGAATGCCATAAAGTCTCCTCAATAATAAAAATACAATTAATATTTATATTATTATATTATATTAATATTAATAAGCCAGTAAAATAGCTTAGCACAGTAGCTAAGCCTAATAATTTATGATTATTTTCCGTGATATTCAATTAATCTAGGATTTGGATTATAACCTCTTCCTTCTTTAGCTTCTCTATTACCATTTAAAATAGTTGCATCAGCTGAGAAACTAGCTACCATTTTAAAAATAGCTTGACCGACTCCATAACTATCTACAGGAGCATTAGCTTGTTCAAATTTTTTGATTTTTTCAGCATTAAAACCACTGGATACAATAATTTTTACATCTTTAGCACCGGCTTCATCTAAAGCTTTTCTTAATCTTT
The DNA here is from genome assembly GCF_000687775.1 of Mycoplasmopsis felifaucium ATCC 43428. Taxonomy (GTDB): domain Bacteria; phylum Bacillota_I; class Bacilli_A; order Mycoplasmatales; family Metamycoplasmataceae; genus Mycoplasmopsis; species Mycoplasmopsis felifaucium. The sequence goes on along the minus strand of NZ_JHXS01000010.1, from coordinate 3,711 downwards.
TAACTTGTTCAATATTTACACCGTAAAATTCTTCATTATCAGGCTCATTATCAAACATATGGTCCTTCATATTTTTAGATGTATCAATTCTTACACCATATAATTGAGCCCCTAGCACTTTATATGATTCTAAAGCTTGTTCAATAACATTATTATGATAGTCTACTAATGAAATAATTTTACTTTCTGGGAATAATTTACCGTAAGCTTCCATAGCTTTAGCAGTATTACCAGCAAAATTTTGAATTAAAATATGAGGAACTGAACCAAAAGTATTTTGACTATGTAAAACATTTTGCATTTCAGTAGAAACAGAAGTTATGCCTGCTAAAGCAACAGCTTTGCCATCTATTTCTTGCATTAAATAATGATCTGCCCTATCGCCCATAAAAATAACATTTTTTCCGTTTGCAGCTTTTACACAGTCATATGCGTTAGAAGCTATAGATGAGCTTCTAGTAAGCATCCCATCAATCATTCCTTCGTATTTACCAAAATCTTGATAATGCCCAATTAATTCTAAAACTACTTCTTTGTTTTGAATTATTGAGCCATCTGGTAAGTATCTAATTTGATATTTTGAAGTATCAGTATTTTTTTCAAGGAATTCCAAAACTTCTTGCATACCTGCTAGCATTGAATTATCTCTTCTTTGGAAAAATTGTAATGTTATTACATTATCAGGATTAAATGTTTCAAGTATTTTAGTAGTCTTTAAAAAATAACTTGAAATGTATTTATCAAAATTATTGTTTTGCACATTTCTCCTTAATATTTTATTAGTGTATAAATTTTATCATTTTTTATAGTTTATACACTTATATATAGTTTTAATTTGTATCAAAAAATAAACAAAAAAGCCTGTTTTATAGGCTTAATTATTTGTATTATTTTTATAAGTTATTGATATATCTAAAGGATTTTCATTGATTAATTCATAAGCAAAGTTATCACTTTGTGAATCCAATGTATATGCTGTATCTGCGAAGTATACATGAAGCTTAATTGTTCTTGTTGATTCTTCGTATTCTCAAGGAACTCTATTAACAATATGACCGATTAGATCTCTTTTTTCTAATCATGCTTCCATACTTGTTTCAGGTGTAGGTAAAAATGGAGAATTTTGAGTAAAGTTATTTATAACAAACTTTTGTTTAGTTGCCATTTTAATTCATCTTGAAAAATCAATTAAGAAATCGCCTAAAATATTATTTGAAAAATCAACAAGACTTAATCTATCTTTTCAGAAGAAGCCAATAGAAGCAGTTTTTGGATCACTATTATTAAAATTAGTAGAAACAGCTAACTCAGTAACTGCGGTTCTTGAATTTGAAGGAGCTTCTTGCTTTGATTTAACTTCAGATTTAACCTTATTTTCAAATTTTTCAAATGCTGCTGTTTTATAGTTATTTAAAACTGTCTGAATATTTGCTGTTCATAACTTGTTTAATACTTTATATGTTTCATCTCTTAACTTATTTGAAATAGCTATTGTGTCATTAATCATTTTAGTTCTTCCTTCTTCTCCTGAAGGATAAGTATTATTTAATTGAACTTTTAGCTCTTCTAAAAGTTGCTCAATTTTATTAATTGCTTCTTCACCGAATTCATTTTTTCATTTTTCTGATTTAACAACTTCAAGATAAGTAGGTAAATATATTGTGCCATTTTCATCTTGTGAAATTAATTCTTTTTCAAAATAAGCTCTCTTAAGATTTGAAAGTCTCTTATTTTGCGAAACTATAACAGTTCCATCTTCAACTGATCTAATTTTGTCTAATTCACCTTTAAAATAGGTTAATTTATTAATTAGATCATTTTTAGTTAACGCCTCATTTAGATTATCAATAAATGATTTAATTGATGCCTTTAATGTAGATAATGGAACTAAAACGCTAGTTTGCATAGAAACACTTTTAACTGGATCATTTTTAATTCTATTTTCAAAACTATTAACAGTGTTTAAAAGTTCAGTAAATGAATATAAATTACTACTATTTAGAATTTGTACGCTAGACTCATTATTTGATGATCCGATCGAAACTACTCCAGTTTCAAAATATTTATCATTTATAGATTTAATTTTTTCTTTTAAATTTATTTTATTTGAATTAATAGTTTCTAAAGTTGGCAATTCATTATTTTTAAATAAATCCATATAACTAGTAGATTTATTTATTAAATCAAAGAATATTTTAAAACTACTTAAAACAGGGAATGATTGTACTGAAGAAATATATAAATGTTTTGCCCCAAGAATAGTGTCAAAGAAATCTCTTAAAGACAACATATATTGTTGTAGACTAGTTAAATATGTTTGATTCAATTTAACTAATGAATCTATAAAATTGATGTTATCGCCAGATTGTAATGAATTTATTGTAATTGCTTCTTGTTTTTTAAAAACATCTTGTGATGATTTTAAATAATTATTAAACGCTTCTAAAAATATTGGATCATCAACATTTTGTGATACTTTTTGTGCATCATATGCTACATTAACTCCATTACTTAATAATTTTCTATTAATTTTTTTATATATATCTTTAATGCCATCTTCTGCAAAATCTACTTTATTAAGAACTTCTCCAAGCTTAATTTTTGTAGATGTTTCATCAGAATTAATTGCATCATCAGTATTTGAAGAATTATTATTTACTTTGGTAGGATTTTGAATATATGATGAAATATATAAATTAAGTTTTAATTCATTAATCTTTAGCTTAGCTTGATTTATATTAGTTGTAAGTTCAGCAATATTATGCTTATTTTTATTAATAAAATCTACATCAGTAATTAAAATTTCATTATTTAAAACTAAATTATTGAATTTAGAATTCAAATAGTCAAATATTAAAAAGTAATAGTTTGAATCTATTTCATTAAGTGAAGTTTTTAAATTTTTAATTTCCGAATTCAACTGATTTATGCCGTTATTATTTAAAGTATATAAATCCAATATAAAGATAATATTATTTTTTGCCTTATCATCTTGATTTTTAAAATTAGTTAAATTTTCTTCTAGATTTTTATATATCGTTGAATTTACAGCTGAATTATTTACTTCATTTTTAAGTTTTTTAAGTAAAACTTCTGATAATTTAATTAAATCTGAATCAGATTTTGAATAATTATCTGATTTTTTAACAGTATCTAATTGTGAAGTAGATAAAATCATTTGATTATTTGAACTATCTTTCGTATTATTTACATTCGTTTCATTAGATGCAGAATTACCGCAAGATACAGAAATAAAACTAACTAATGTAGTTCCTGTTATAACTGGTATTAATGTAAGTTTTTTTATTTTCATATTAACTCCTAAATTTAAATAATTATATTATTTAAAATGAAAAAATATAAAACTTTCCAAATTAGGAAAGCTTTATAAAATGCAAAAGTGAGGTTCCGCCTAAAACGATAAATAATAAAAATCTATTTTAATAATAGACTATTGTTTAGAAAGCAATAGAAAAGATTGCCTTATAAGGCAAAAAAGATGAATTTTTTAATGAATTTTATAAATTATCTGAATTGTCGTTTCATATTAATGAACGAGTTTGAAATTTTCTCTAACTGAGAAGGCTTGAAATTTTTATAATTTCAGTCAGCGATATTGTACCTTTCAATTTTATTAATTCTTTCTTGAATTATATCCATATCACTTTGAGTGAATTTATCCATAGATGTACCTTTTGGGATAAATCTTCT
>NZ_JHXS01000009.1 GCF_000687775.1 Mycoplasmopsis felifaucium ATCC 43428 | reverse complement strand
TTATAGAAATATGATTAAAATGAACCTTTAATCTGTTCCTATAAAATATTTGATTTGCGTATTCTAAGTCTTTTTCAGAATCATTAATGTAAACGTGAATGTGTTTAGATCTATATTTTATTTGGCTATTGTATGAGTGTTTTACTGTTGTTTCGATACAGTAAACATTGTTTAAACTTTTAAATTTCATTATAATTATATTGCCCTTTCTATTTGGTTTTTATATTTATATTTTAGGGCAAAAATTATAAAAGTGGGGTTCAATTTTGGAACCTCACTTTTATAATGAATAAATAAAAAATCCCTCTAACGAGGGACTGGTATCTATCGATAAATGGTGCGAACGAATGGACTTGAACCATCGACCTCACGATTATCAGTCGTGTGCTCTAACCAGCTGAGCTACGCTCGCATATAATCGCCTATACTATTATAACAAGGCGATTTAAAAAACCAAATATTTTTTCAAATTAACGTTTTGAGAATTGACGAGCACGACGAGCTTTGTTCAAACCAGGTTTTTTACGTTCAACAACACGTGCATCACGAGTTAACATACCTGCTGGTTTAAGTTTTGCTCTGTAGTCTGCGTTAGCTAATAATAATGCACGAGCAATACCTAAACGAATTGCGCCTGCTTGACCGCTTAAACCACCACCTCTAACGTTAACTGTAATGTCGAATTGACCTTTTGTTTCAGTTAATGTTAATGGTTGTTCAGCGTCTTGAATGTATAAATCAGATAATAAGTAAGCTTTAGCTTCTCTATGATTAATTACAAATTTACCTTTACCAGGTCTTAAAATAACTCTAGCTGTAGATGATTTACGACGACCTAATCCACGGTATTCAACTGTTGTATTTTTCTTTGTAGCCATATTATCTTACCTCTAAACTTTCTGGTTTTTGTGCAGTAAATTTGTGTTCTGGACCAGCAACAACGAATAAGTTTCTACGTTGTTTGTTTCCTAATTTTGTATGTGGAAGCATACCAAAAACAGCTTTTTCTACTAATGCAGTAGGTTTTTTAGCTCTTAATTTTGCAGCTGTAATTTGTTTAAGTCCACCTGGGTAACCTGAGTGGTGGTAGTAGATTTTATCTTCTTCTTTATTTGCAGTTAAAATTGCTTTTTCAGCGTTGATAACAATAACATTATCACCCATATCTGCATTTGGTGTAAATGTTGGTTTTGTTTTACCTCTTAAAACAGAAGCAACAAAAGCAGCTAAACGGCCTAAAACTTGACCTTCAGCATCAACAACATATCACTTTTTATTAGCTTTATCACGATTAACGATTGTAGTTTGTCTCATGTTGTGTTCTCCTTTTTGTTAATTTGAAATTAAGGTGTATAAATACTTATTTATTATATAGTAAAAAGAATTTTCTAATAATAAATAATGCACTAATTTGACTAACACTTTTAAAAATATTAGTAAATTAATATTATCATATTATTTAAAAAACAATAAAAAACATCCGCAATAGCGGACGTGCATCTATAAGCCACGTTTTGTACCTAAAAATAGGTGCTAACAATTTATCTAATCTATTTTAGATTCTCTCGTTCGGTTCATTTCCCGTTCAAAAGTTCCCCTACCAAAATTTGGGTTTCTAACTCATGGAGTTTACCGCGTTTCACAATTCTCGTCTCTGTGGCACTAGTCGTCTAAGCCTAGGTTTATTGGACCTAGCATGAACACTACAATCATCGCAGATTGTGTTAGCGTGGACTTTCCTCTACTTAAAAAGCAGCTGTTAGCCAATGCATAATTATTTTAATACTTTCATATTAATTAATAAAAGAATTTAATCAAAAACCTTTCAAAGCCGTGCTTATCATCAATTTTACCTTCCTTGATACCTTTATCTAAAGAAGCTAAGGATAAAATCATTTTTTTGACTCTTAAAATCCCTAACTTATTTAGCAGAAATGAAATTTTTTTAACTCTATATGGATTTATATTTAGATCCTTAGCTAAATCGTCAATACTTTTGTTACATTGTTTATAAGAATAAATTTGGTTAGCTAAAATTAAAGCTTGGCTTAATTGGCCTATCAATAAGGATATTTCGGAATTTTCAATTATTTTATCTTTATATTTTTTTCATATTAAACTTAGATTTGCCGTTTCAAAAGAATTTATAAAACCAAAAGCATCATCTGAAATGGTTTCTTCAACACTTACATCAACCATTTTAGCTGTAATATTTTTATTCTCTTTTGAGAGTTTAAATAGTTCTTTTTCAGCTAAAAATAAATTATTGTTAACTTTTAAAAGTAGTAATCTTAGAGCATCATCATAAATATTACAATTATATTTTTTGGACATATTTCTTACTATTTTTTCAAGTTCATTTTGTTTTATTAATTCTGCATAAATAACCTTTAAATTAGGCATTTTAGCAAAAAAATCATCTGTAAATTTATTTTTAGATATTTTGACTTTTGACTCTATTTTACTGTTAATAAAGACAAACTCATCAATATTATTTGATAGTAAAGAATTAATAAGTTCGTTAGCTACACTTAAATCAGTCTTTGCTACTGATTTCTCAAAAAAAGGTAAATTTTCAATAATATAAAGTTTTTTAGAATCAAACAACGTGTGACTTTGAATTGATGAAATAAAATTATTTATGTCTTTAGATTCAGAAAAATCATATAATGAAACATTTAAAGAAGAATTCGCATCCTTAATTTTATTAATTTCATACTCTATAGTATATTTTTCAGGTCCATAAATAAAATACATATCTTTATTATATTAATAAAAAAATATTAAGTATTAAATTACTTAATATTAGAATGTTTTTTTACTATCTCAGACAGCTTATTTAGCCAATGATAGAGACCACTTTTTGAAATTGGTTTTAAGTGAGAATTATTATAAATATCTACAAGTGAATTTAAGCTACTTTCGGGGTTATCTAACAGAATATTGAATGCATCTATTTGTTGATTTTTAAATAACGATGTTAAATTATTACTAAAAACAAAATTAATATTTTTTATATGAGATTGGTTAGCATTAACAGACTTTTGAATATTTGAAAAATCTATGTTATTTAAACGATTAATATTGTTATTAAAGTCTCTGTTTATAGTATTTTCCATAAAAATGAATAATGAATTTGAAGCCATTATGGCTTTTAAAAAGTCACATATCTTTTCATACTTTTTGATATAAATTAAAAACCTGTTTTGATGCTGTATTTTATTAAATTCAAAGTCATATTCATTAAGTTTATTCATAATTATGTCAATGAAATTTTTGTAATTCGAGGAAAGTTGTAAATGATATGAACTTTTATCTAGATTATTGATTGAACCAGAGCCAGAAAAAACACCTTGATAGAATGCAGAAGGGTTAGTAAATTTTTCAGTTAAATCAAAATCAGAAAGATTAAACACTATTTGCATGTTGACGATCAAAAGTTTAATACCAAGCTTAATTAAATACTTGACAATTAAGTTTTTAGTCCCTTGATCATTAATTCTTAATTTAATTTTTCCACCTTCAATATAGGCTTTGGCATAAATAAAACCTCTTAGAAATTCTATAATTTCTTCATTGGAAGTTTTCTTTTTTTGGAAAATTTCGTTTTTAATTTCCTGTGTGAAATTCATATTACCTCATTTAGTAATATTATTTTATATTATTAAGTCTCATAATAAAAAATAAAAGGAGATAGCTCCTTTTAAATAATTAAACTAATTTATCAAAAATGTCATCACCCGTAAGTTCAACGATAGGAACTCCGAAGTTTCTTGCGACGATATTACCTGAAGTACCTAAACCTCTAACATCTGCAAGTGTTCTTGGTTCTTTGAACATTTTTGAGAATACTGTTAATGGTAACATTTCACGTGTGTGGTTGAAACCTGGATATGCAGGATCATTACCGTGGTCGCTTGTCATAATTAGCAGGTCATCTTCTCTCATAGCTTGAATTAATTTACCTAATTTTTGATCTAATGTTGCTATATTTGAAGCGTATCCGTCAACATTTCTACGGTGTCCGTAGTGTGAGTCAAATTGAACAAGGTTTGTGAAAATAAATTTATTTTCTGATTGTTCCATTGCGAGCTCAATTGTTTTATCCATACCGTCAGCATCACCATCTGAATGAATAGCTTTTGAAATACCTTGACCAACAAAGATATCGTTAATTTTACCAATACCAATAACTTCAATACCAGCTTCTTGAAGTTTATTTAAAATCATAGGTTCTGGTTTATTTGCGTAGTCATGTCTATTGAATGTTCTTGTATATTTACCGTTTTCACCAACAAATGGTCTAACAATAATACGGCCAACGTTTCATTCTGGTTTTGATGAACAAATTCTTCTAGCTTCTTTACCGTATTTGTAAAGGTTTTCTAATCCGATTCATTCTTCGTGTGCTGCAATTTGAAGAACTGAGTCATTTGATGTATAAACAATAATTGAACCATTTTGTTTTTGGTCCTCAGCATATTCATCAATAATTTCTGTACCCGATCCAGCTTTGTTACATACAATTTTTCTTCCATCGAATGCTTTTTCTAATTCAGCGATTAAGTCTGATGGGAAGCCATTTTCAGCAAATGTAGGGAATGGAACTTCAGTTTTGATACCCATCATTTCTCAGTGGCCAGCTAATGTATCTTTAGCATTTGAAACTTCTTGTACTCTTGCTGTATAACCTTTTTGGTCTTTTACGTGGTAATTACCATCTAATTGAGCTATATTACCAATGCCTAATTTTTTTCATGTATCGATGAAGAACATTGGACTTAATGACGCTGAATAAATTGTGTTTGCACCAGCATCACCAAATCTTTTTTGATCTTTATCAGGGCCTATACCAAGCCCATCTGTAACGATCATGAAAATTCTTTTAAATTTAGCCATAATTCTCCTTATAGTCATAAATAATATTTATATAAACATTTTACAACAATATAAAAAAATAATGTTTTAATACAAATAAAAAATTATAAGGTTTATATCTGTAATTACATTAAATAAATTATAGGCAAATCATTTAACGTTAAACAATAAAAACGCTGTAAAACAGAAGTTTATGTCTAAAATAACGATTTATTATCGCAATAATAAACATAAAAAATAATTATATAATTAAATGATATTAATTCAGGAAGGAGGTTTTATGTGAAAAATGTTATCTTTGCTTCCAAGAAAAATTAAGCTGATGGGGATTTTTGCAATTATTTTGAGCATTATTCAACCTTTTCTTAGTATGACTATACCAACAATTTCTAAACAATTAGTTTCGTTCTTAGCATCAAATAATAGTGATTCGATTGAAGTTTACTTTATAAATCCCGAATGAAGAATTGGTGTCTATAACCCGAATCAGGCACTTGGAGTAATTATTGGTATAACTTTTAGTGTTGCAGTTTTATTAGTTTTAGTAGCTTATTTTTCGGGTTTACTAACTGTTTATACTAAAATATACGGAATTTATCACATTAGAAAAATTTTATTCAATCATCTTTTAACTCTATCTAGAAAAAATATTGATAGAATAACAGTTTCAACATTAATCACCAGATTTTCAAATGATATAAATAAAATTGGAGATGGTTTTTTTATTTTATGTCGTGGAATGTTTATATCTCCTTTCTTCGTAATTTGAGGCTTAGCATTCGCTTTAATAACTAATTTATGACTTTCAATAAGTGTTGCTGTAATCATTCCATTTATTGTTTTGGCGGCTGTTTTTGCAATTTATAAATTATTTCCACTATATAGAAAAGAAAACAGAATGCTCGATTTAGTTAACCAAGTTTCAAAAGAAGACATTAATGCCATTTCATTAATTAAATCTTATAACTTAGAAAACCGCCAATTTGAACGTTTTAGAATAACAAGTTCAAACTTAACAAATACTTCTAAAAAAGCAGCAAAAAACGATTCAATTGCTTGACCACTAATTGATTTAATTGTATTAATTGGAAATATTATTCTATTTTGTATAGTTGCAATTTTAATTAATTATTTTAATAACAATGCAAAAATTAGACTTTTAGTAGCTGATATCTATCAATTTACATCATATATGTCAATGATTTCAATGGGAATTTATACTACTTTATTTACTTTAAATAAGCTATTTAGGTCAAATATTTCTGCCAAAAGAGTTAATGAAATCTTAAACATTAAAACCGATATTCCAGTAGTTGAATCTAAAAATAAAATTACAAACGGAAGTATCTCAATTAGAAATCTTTCATTTGGTTATAATGAAGGGCAAGAAATACTTAAAAATATATCGTTCGAAATACCAAAAGGTCAATCAATAGGTATTATCGGTAAAACAGGATGTGGTAAAAGTACTTTGATAAGACTAATTACAAAAGAATACAAGATTGAAAATCCCGATAGTAAAATATTAATAGATAACATCGATATTAATGATATTGACACTGAAAACTTATACTCTAATATGACAACAGTTTTCCAAAAACCAATTATTTTAAGTGGCACTATTAAATCAAATATTACCTTTGGGCTTTCAAAATACTCAATTCATGATATAGATGAAGCAATTAAATTATCTTGTTCAAATTTCATTTACAACTATGAAGATAAACTAGACCATATTATTTCTCAAAGAGGAACAAATCTATCAGGTGGTCAAAAACAAAGATTAGCAATTGCTCAAGCTATTATTAAAAAACCAAAAATATTAATTTTTGATGATGCTCTGAGTGCTTTAGATAATAAAACAGATAAATCAATTAGAGAAAACCTTAAAAAATACTGCCAAGATATGACGGTTGTTATAGTTTCACAAAGAATTAATTCAATCAAAGAATGCGATAAAATAGTTGTTTTAGATAATGGATCTATTTCTGAAGAAGGTTCTCACGAATATTTAGTTCAAAATAATGATATTTATAGAAGCATCTATGAAGCACAAGAAAATGGAGGTGAATAATGGCTAAACGTTTTAGCAGATTTTACCAATTTGCCTCTAAAGAAGAAAGAAAAGCATCAGCAAAGGTTTTTTTCCGTTTAATAAAAGAGTTTGCAATTTCGCCATGGGTTTGGATTCTTTCGATTATGGCCGGCGCTTTCATTGCAGCTAGTTCAACTGGAGCTTCATGATTGGTTGGTTTTATAGTTGATAAGTTCTTTAGAAGACCCGATATATTTGATTTTAATAAATTTGAATATGTTGATTACGGCATTTTTATAGGTGTTTTAGCGTTGGCTTACATCCTACAAAAAGTAATTTTAGTAGTGCAAAGATTCTTGTTAAGTAGAACAAGTTTAAATATTGGATCTAGAATTAGATTAGCGGCATACAAAAAATTGCAAGCGATGCCTTTGAGTTATTATGAAGAAAATCAAACTGGTGACTTAATGTCAACTTTAACAAATGATATTTCAAATATGACTCAAGCAATGACAGATATGATTGGCAATAGTATTACAGTTATGTTCTCGCTGATATTTATTATAGGAGTGTTAATATTTTACTCGCCTATAATTGCAATAATCGCAGTTATTGTTATCCCAATCAACTTCATACCTATTTTTATAATCATTAAAAAGAATCAAAAGTACTTCATTGATCTACAAGAAAAATTAGGTGCATTTAATGCTTACTTAGAAGAAATCATTGACGCTTTTCCTCTCGTTAATATTCATCAAAAATCATATGAGATATCAAAGGAATTTGACAAATATAATAAAAATATTCTTTCTCCAAACATAAAAAGTGCAAAGAGAATGATATTGATGTATCCTTGATTACATTTTTCAAAAGTTTTAAATCTTATTGAAATTGTGGGAATAACAATTATATTAAAGCAAAATTGATCAAACATGCCTGGCGCTTCTAATGTTACTGCTGGTTTTATTATTTCAATTTCAATGTATATTTATTCAATTAGTGATAGTTTTAATCAAATTTTGGAAATAATGAGCAGTTTACAAATGGGTATGGGTTCTGCTATAAGATTAAATAGAATTATCCAGCTTAAACCGCCAGTTGATGAAAGCACGCTAAACAATTTAAACTTAATTGAAGGTGAAATTGAATTTAAAAATGTTTGATTCGCTTATCCTAGTGATCCTGATAACTTTGTTTTAAAGGATATTTCGTTCAAAATTAAAAAAGGGCAAACTTTAGCATTAGTTGGGTATACCGGATGTGGCAAAACAACAATCGCAAAACTATTATCAAAATTATATCTCCCCACTAAAGGAGATATCACAATAGATGGTCAATCTATCTTTAATATTAAAGAATCATCGTGAAGAAATAATTTAGATCTCATTTTACAAGATACTTATATCTTGCAGGATACAATTAAAAATAATTTAAACCGTGTTAATTCAGATATTAAAGATAAAGAATTTTACGATATATGCTATAAAACAGGATTAAATGATTTTGTGAATTCAATGCCCCAAAAATATGAAACAACTTTATATAATAATGGTTCAATTCTTAGTGATGGTCAAAAACAATTACTATCAATCACAAGAAGTATGATTTCAAATCGACCTATAACTATTTTGGATGAAGCTACTAGTGATATGGATACATTAAGTGAAATTAAAATTCAAAAAGCTATTAATCTTTTATCAAACAGCAAAACATTATTGGTTATAGCACACAGATTAAGTACAATCCAAAATGCAAATGAAATTTTAGTAATTGATTCAGGTTCAATAATTGAACGTGGTGATCATAAGCAATTATTAGAGTTAAACGGCTTTTATAATAAACTTTATCACGCAGGATTTGAAGAAAATTAATTGTATTAAGCTGGTTTATCCAGCTTTTATTTTATTAAAATACATAAATAAATCTTTTTACAATCAAAAATTATTTGTCTAGTTTCACACATTAAAAATATATAATTAAAATAGTATAAAACTATTAATAAAATTTATTTTATTAAATTATGTTTTAGGAGGTTTCTATGGCAGTAGTTAAATGTCCAAAATGTGGTGAATCAATACAACTAGATAAAAGTAATTATGATGCTTTATTAAGTAATATTGAAAAAGAAGAAATAAATGCTAGAGTAAATGAACAAATAAAATTAATAGAAGAAACTTATAAAGCTAAGTTAGAAATTCAAACTAATCAAATAATAACAGAACAAGATAATAAGTTATCTAAACAAAACGAGGAAATCGCTGTTTTAAAGGCAAAATTGGAAAATAAAGATAGTGAAATAGAATCCAATGCTGAGCAAATTAAACTTAAAAATAAACAAGCCTTAATTGAAAAAGATCAGGAAATTAAATTACTTAAGGAACAATTAATAAACAAAGATAAAGATAAAATAATTGCAATTCAAGAAGTCATTCTGAAAAACGATGAAAAACTAAACGAAATAAATCAAATAAATTCACTGTTGCAAGCTAAAATAGATACAGCAAATAAAGATAAAGAAATAGCAATAAATGACCTTAAAAAATATCATGAGTATCAACTGCAAGCAAAAGATGAAGAAATAAAAAGATATAAAGATTTCAGAATCGGCGATTCAACTAAAGATTTAGGTGAATCTCTCGAAAAGTACTGTAGCGATGCATTTAACGAAGTAAGACCATATGCATATCCAAATGCATATTTTGAAAAGGATAATGACGCATCTGAAGGAAGTAAAGGAGACTTTATATTCAGGGATTATTCTACCGAAAATATTGAAATTGAAACTGTATCAATTATGTTCGAGATGAAAAATCAAAAAGATGATACTGTAAATAAAAAGAAAAATGAAGATTTCTTCAAAGAACTAGATAAAGACAGAAACCAAAAAGGCTGTGAATATGCTGTTTTGGTTTCAACATTAGAAGCTGATAGTAAGCTATATAATAATGGAATTGTCGATGTTTCGCATAGATACCCTAAAATGTTTGTAATTAGACCTCAATTCTTCTTGGCTATAATAGGACTTATTAGAACAATGGCTAATAATACATACGAATATAAAAAACAAGCGATTAAATATAGAGAAGAAAATTTAGACATATCAAACTTTGAAACAGCCGTACAAGAAGTTGTAAGTAAAATAAGCAATGATTACGAAAAAGCTAATTCAATTTACAATGAAGTAGATGATATGTGTGATGATATAATCAAAAAAGTTGAAAAATTTAGAAGTGAATTCAAAACCGCTGCGAAATGAATAAGTAGAGCGAAAAATCAACTTCCTAACTTAGAAGTTAAAAAATTAACTCGAGGCAATAAAACTATGAAAGAAAAATTCGAGGAGTTAAAAAACTTAGAAAAGAATAAAAACTAACAAGATTGTAAGACTAGTGTCTTACTTTTTTTGTTAGTTATTTTTAATTAATAAAAAAGCCAAGCATTACCTTGACTTTAATATATGGTGCCCGAGACAGGACTTGAACCTGCAAGAGTCTCCTCACTAGATCCTTAGTCTAGCGTGTTTGCCAATTTCACCACTCGGGCATATCTTGAATATTATAAATTATTTTACTCTATTCAAAATATTTTTAAAAGAAATTACATTCATGAAACTCAATTAATAATTTGGAAAACTTCTAGACAATATCAAACTAGCATTAAAATTCCAGCAAGTAATAAAATAGTAAGTAAAACAAGTGCAAAGATTTTCCCGGCTTTAGCACCTTTCCGATTAGATAATTTGTCCAGTCTTACTGTAGAAATGTCATTATCGTTATAAACATTGTATGGATCATTTTTAACAGATGAATCAGAACCATCATTATTTAAAGCAAAAAATTCAGATTCAGCTTGCATACTTTTTGTACTTTCAGCAATAGTTGTTTTATCTTGGATGTTTTCAGCACCCATAACTATAGTACTATCACATAACTTGTTTTCGACATCTTTTTTTAATTCAGCGACTTTTGGAGTTTTCACGTCAATAGTGTTAGAAAGAATGACAGATTCGCCCGTAAAAATGTTTGCTGTATTTGCAAATTGATGTGTTCTTGTAAAATCATCTTTATTTACGGAGTTTTTAATTTGAAGTTCAAAAATTTTACTTCTAGCTTCATTATTTAGATAATCATCTGCAGAAGGTTTCTTAATTGTGTCGTATTTATCTATAAAATACGTTTTTGGGTCATTTAGATACTCATAAATTAGGTCTTTATTAATGTTTTTTAATTCTTCATCAGTTTCTTTTTTTAGATGGCTTATAGGGTCAATATTAAACATTTGGCATAAAGCAAGGTAATCAATTTTTTTCTCAAAACCACTTGATGAAGCCATTAATAGTCATTCATCATCTTGGTTAATATAAGCGATTTGACCAACTAAAGTTTTCTTTTCATCATAAAGCGAAATTAAGCTTTCAATTTTATAAGTTATATATCAATTTAACGCATCGGAAATACTAACAAAACTAGCTATTGCATAAGTCATTTTAAGGTTTTTTAACACTCATGGATATGTTGCATTAGCATCACGAATAATAGCAATTTTTCTCATTTTATTCTCCTTTTAAAATTATATTAAATTTTGCATAAAGCATTGTTTCATCGGATATAAAAAAGCATTTTTTGAATGCTTGTTTATAACTATTTATAGTTTTCTAAGTTAGGCATAATACTAATAGCCGCAGCATCATAACCTGTATGAATAGCAACACCACTTGAAAGATATTTTAAGCTTGATATTTTAATATTCATTTCTTTAGCTAAATCAATAAGCATAACATTAAAAGAATCATCAATACCGTGTGCGATATCAAATGTATATTCGGAAGTTTGATTTGCTGGGTTTTTAATATGTAAATGTTCTAATAATTTATTATAAATCTGCGATGCAGCTCCTTTAGTTGTTCTAGCCATTCCACCAGTGTGAGCTTCTAGATTATAGAACTTAACATACGGTTTAAGTTTAAGCAATCTTAAAGTTTTAAGTGCAAATTTTTTAAACGAACTAACACGGCCACCATTAATAATATGGATAACATCTTGCGGTAATACAAACAATAAGCTTTTCGCCTGTATTTCTTTAAGTTTTTTTTCTAATTTAGCAAAATCGCCATTATTATTATCATAAAAATATTTAGCGAATTTAGCGACATTTAAAAGTTGCTGTGCTCCTCAAGTATTGTCTAGCACATGTATGTTTTTGAAGTTTTGGGCAATAATTTTTGAAGTACTATAAGTTGATGATAAACAACTACTGATTGGAAGATATACAACGTCATCATATTCTGTAGACATTTTAGCAAAAACTTCTTCAATTAATGCGGGATTAGGCATAGATGATTTGCAAACTTTACTACTTTTAATCTTGTTTAAAAGTTCTTTTTGTTCTAAATCAATACCATCCAAATAAATGGAACCATCTAGATTGCTACTAAAAGGAAGGTATCCATAGCCATTTTCATCCATAAAACTCTTGGGTTCGCACGCAAAAGAGTCAAAAATAAATCCAATTTTTTTCATAATTTTTTTAAGTTTCTAAGTAACTATTATCCTTATAAATTAATAAGATATGTTTAAATAATACTTAATATTTAGTTTTTCTGTAATATTTTTTTGATTAATTTTAGGCAAGTTTTCATAAATTATCAAAGCTTTTTGACTTTGTTCAATAGTATCGATTAATATTCTTAATTTTAACATCGATGCTTCATCAATTATCGTTCTATTAATAAGTTCTTCTGATACTATAAAATAATTGATTTCGTAAT
The DNA here is from genome assembly GCF_000687775.1 of Mycoplasmopsis felifaucium ATCC 43428. Taxonomy (GTDB): domain Bacteria; phylum Bacillota_I; class Bacilli_A; order Mycoplasmatales; family Metamycoplasmataceae; genus Mycoplasmopsis; species Mycoplasmopsis felifaucium. Next base: position 24,875 of record NZ_JHXS01000009.1, on the reverse strand, counting down.
TTTGAATGATGTTAAATATTTTTTCATTTATTTCATCAATATATAATCCAGTTTGAATAATTTTAGAAAATGAACTTTTAGAAATATTTTTGATAATTTCTTCAATTGTGCTGTAATCAAAATTATTTTCACTCGGCTTTAATACTAAAACAGTGTTTTCTCTACGATATTTACCAAAGTTAGAAACATCAGCTATGCTAGTCCCTACAAAAACAGTATCATTGTTATTTTCGCTGCTTAAAATATAATCATTTAAAACGTGTGTATATTTATATCTATATCATCATATATTTCTAAAAAAATTCATATCAGGATTGCTGATCCCTGCAATTCTACATCTTACAACTTTCATATTTGTATTTTCATTTTCAGGGAATGTTCTGATGTTATATATTTCTTTAATAAGGTTTTTATTCTTTATTTTTTCTTTGTATTCTTTTAATTTTTCAGAAAAGTCATTAAATTCAGATATATTGACGTTATCGTCAATAAACCATGCTTTATATTTTTCTGTATCTCCGCCATTCATAGCGTTGTAAAGCAGATATTGAGCTTGTAAATTTTGAAGCTTTAATTCGTCAAAAGTTGAAGCACATTTATAACTTAATAAAGCAGTATATTTATAATATGGATTTAAAGATCAATAATTTTTATTATTGTTTCATTTAATAAGTGCTTTATTTTGCATTTTTAACAACTTGCTATAGCTATTTGCATATATGAAAAATTGTAGAATTCCATTCTTATAATAAATATTGCCTTTATATTTATTTAAATCTCAGGCATTAATAATACTAGACATATGAGTTTTATTTATACCAGCATTAAAGAAAAATTCATCTATCGCGAATACATAAGATAGGCAGAACATTTTATTGTTAAATAATAATTTTTCTTCTCCATGATTAACTAGATAAAACTTATTTTTAGATTTATATGAACTTTTTGCCTGTCATTCTAATGAACAAAAGATTTTATCGCTTCTTGTGGTTGGATTAAATCTCAATAAAACAGTTGTTTTAGTCAAATTTATATTCATTTTTGCGAAGGTTTTATAAATAGGACTTGAAGAAAATTTATCAATATTAAGATTGCAATAAATTTTTACACGATTATCATGATTTTTGGACAACAAATAATTGAGTATTAATTGTTTGCTCTTATCATCAAAGAAATTAGAGAAATCTTCAAGAGTTACAATATTATTAACATCAAAATCATATTTTGAATCATCAATATTCAAAGTATTACTAAAAGACTTATCACTAAGCCTAATAATTGTTTTTTTGTCTGTGTCAATTTTAAAAAGAATAAGCCCATTAGTATTGAAATTATTTACCAATTTAACTGATTTGAACATATATGAAAAAATAATTGAAACCAAAATAATAATACATACAAGATCTAATATTAAAAAGATAAATAGGCTTAAATTGTTGTTAATTCAACCAATCATATTACCTTCTATTTAACAGAATCTGATTGTTTTAACAATCTAACAGACATATGATTTTTTGCAAGAACTTTTATATTATTTGAAGCAAATTGGACAACAATTGTATCACCTTTAACTTCTAATATGGTGCCTTCTCCAAAAAATGTGTGGCTTATAACATCACCAGGAATCATTTTTTTGTTTCACTCTTTTATTTTCTTATCATCTATTTCAGTATCTTCAAAGACTTCTCCACTTTCTTTTTGAAGTATATAAGCATTAACATCAATCCCCATTTCTTTTAAGAATCTGCTTGGTTGCTTATCTGTTTCAGAGTTAAACAACTTTCCTCTTGAATCGCTTACAAACAATCTATTTCTAGCTCTTGTAATGGCTACATATGCAAGCCTTCTTTCTTCTTCTAATGATTCAGAATCATCGCCAGATCTATAATGCGGAAAAATTTGCTCGCTCATTCCTACAAGAAAAACATTATCAAATTCAAGACCTTTAGCTGAGTGTACAGTCATTAATGAAACATAATTTAAAGATTCATCTGATGAATCATTAGCCGATAATAATGAAACATATTCAAAATAGTCTTTAATACTTTTAGTCGTATTTTTTTCTTCTCACGATCTAATACCATCAATTAATGTTTTAATGTTTTCTTCACCTGTGCCTTTTAAAGCGACATCATCATTAATATATTCATAATAGCCAATTTCATCTAAAAATCTATCTAAAACTACATTAATAGGGTTTGAAGATAAAGCTACACTGTATTTATTTACACAGTTAAGAAATTTAACAATATTTTTCTTAACATCCATATTCACAGGTAAATCTTTAAAATGTTTTAGCAATGTTTGATATAAACTTAAGCCAAACTCATTTGAAGCTTCATAAATTTTTTGTAATGTTTGATCACCTATTCGCCTAGGAGGAACATTAATAATTCTTGCTAGTTGAAGCTCATTTTTATCGTATAGAACTCTTAAGAATGCTAATGCATCTTTAATTTCTTTTCTTTGATAAAACTTTTCACCACCGAAAATTTTATAGTTAATGTTTTCATTCATTAATTGTTCTTCAAAGTTTCTTGAATAACTATTTGAACGGTAAAAAATAGCAATGTTTTTAAGCTGTATTTTTTGTTTTTTTAATTCATTTATTTTTTGAACAACTCACCTAACTTCAGCATCAGGACTGAAAGCGTGAATAAATTCAATATCTAGCCCTTGTTCTCTATCTGTAACTAAATCCTTATTAAATCTAAAGTGATTATGTTTAATAAGGCTATTTGCAGCATTTAAAATTGATTGAGTTGAACGGTAGTTTTTGTTCAAAATGATTGTTTTACAGTCTTTAAAGTCTTTATGAAAGTCTAAAATCAAGTTGACATTGGCTCCTCTGAATCTATAGATGGTTTGATCGGGATCACCAACAATTGTAACTTGTGCATTTTTTGAAGATAATACTTTAATAATTTCATATTGAATTGATGAAGTATCTTGGAATTCATCAACTAAAATATATGAATACATTGAAGCTCATTTATTTGCAACATCGTTATTTGTTTGGAAAAGTTCATTAACTTTGGAAATGAGATCATCAAAATCAAGACTCTTCATTTCTTTCAGAGTCTTATTGTATTCATCAAAAATAAGAGCAACATGTCTTCCATTGTCTTTAAACGAAGCATCAATTTCATCTTCTAGATGATGTAAAAGTTCATCAGATGTATAATTTTTATTTTTAGCTCAAGAAATGATTCTGATTATATTTTTGAAATTGGTATCGACCGGTTCAATATTAAGTTTTTTATAAACATCTTTAAGCACATTTTTCTTATCAATGTCATCAATTATTTGAAAATCGTTTTTTAAGTTAACGTGAAATGCTTCTTGTCTTAATATTTTTGCACAAAGTGAGTGGAAAGTAGAAATTTCAGGAATATCTTTAGTGAATTTTGTATTTGTGTATTGCTTAATTCTTTCAGCCATTTCATTTGCGGCTTTATTTGTAAATGTTACGGCTAAAATTTGTGTAGGACTAATGCCTAAAATATTAATTAAATAAGCAATTTTACGAGTTAAAACTCTTGTTTTACCACTTCCAGCACCCGCAATGATACGTAAAGGGCCATCAAAATATAGCAATGCTTCTTTTTGCTCCTCATTTAGGCCATCAAGAATCATATTTTCTCGCTTTATATTTAAACTTTCATTAATCATTTTGATACCTCATTTTTTAATCCTTAATTAAATATGTTTGATTTTGAATTTTAAATGGAATAAGCACAATTTTATCTTTTAAATCTGTTTTATAGTGTTTTATGTATGTTATTCTTGAGTTGGTTCCTAAGTCAAATAAGCCTATTTTTCTTTTAGTTAAAATCATAAAGGCTAAATCAACTATTCTAAAAGCTACTAATAAACCTATAAACGATGAAACTAAACCAAAAACAATATTGAATCTTAGTGAAAAAGCTTCTTTATTGTTCGAATTTAAGAAAATAACAAAATTATTAAAGTCTTTCGGATATATTAAACATAAATAAAGACTAGCAATAAATAACCACACACCAAAAGTTAAAATGCTTCGATAAAAAATTAATTTGAATTTTGATAAATTATCCTGTTTTATCGGATTATTAAATAATACTTGCACTCTACAAATTATCATTCATAAAGTTCTACCATCTCAAAATAGTGGGATTAGTAAATATAAAATAAAGCTAAAACCAATTGAGAATGATCAGAATAAATAATAATTTATCGCACTTATTGCTTTATGTATTTTGAATGGAGATTCAATCAAAAAATAGAACGAAACATATAACAATGATGTAAAACTAATAACATCTAATAAACCATAAACACACCTTATTCAAAAAGATACGTTTTTATGTGCCATTATAATTCGCCTAAAAACGATTTACTAGTATTAATATTTGGATCTAAATTAATTAATTTTGTTTCTTCATTGTTTTTAAGCATATAAATGTTTGTCATAAAGAAACTATTATTTTGAGAATGTTCTTTAATTAAAAACTTATGTAAATCATCAGCGGATTTTTTTGAACGCATAACAGCGTAATTAGAAAAATCATCAAAAATGCTTAGATTCAATCTTTTTCTTCATGTGTTAAGCAAACCGTTTAAGAAAACTGATAAGAAATACATTTTTGCATAATTAATTTCTTCAGTTAGCTTAATGTTATTAATTTTTAAATAACTTAATATCTCATTAAATTGATTTATAAAGTTATTGGGAACTAATCAAATATTACTTTTAATAGTTTCTCTTACAATTCTTTTGTTTACGTAAACATATGTTTGAGACATAATTAAAAGCATATAAGTTAATTGAATTGCGAATTTTGTATCATTAGTTTCTTTTTGTTTATATTTCACTAATTGAGAAATTAATGTTGATTTAAAAACTTTATTAAAAATAAATGGATAAGCATATGCAACGTATTCTGGTTTTTTGTTTTTATCTAGAACTTGGTCGCACACTAACCTTGGCTCAGGTTTTCAACGAATTGAATTCACTAATCTAGGTCTAAATTCTAAAATATCAGCATTATATTTTTGAGCTTCATTTACAATTCTAGACACATAATAATATCTGCCATTATTATCAGGTGAATAAACATAAGTAAATTTGCCTTTAACTAAGTGAAAGGCTGTAATTATGTCGTTTTGGATATTACTTCTGTTTTCATTAAGGATAAATTTAAGTCTTGAACCAAAAAACTTAAGTGTCTTTTCAATGGTTGAAAACATTGATTTATTTGCATTTGATAAAACCAAAATTAATTCAAAATCTTGATTATCTTGATTAATAAAAGTATCAAAAACTTCAGCTAACTCTTTATTATTTTGAATATTTGGAACTATTACAGATAATTGCATACAACCTCCAAATTACATTTTTATATTGCCACTAGTTCTAGGGTAAGGAATTACATCTCTAATATTATCAACACCAGTTACATACATAACAAGTCTCTCAAAACCTATACCAAAACCAGCAGAACCTGCATCACCAAAACGTCTTAAATCAAGGTATCATTGTAAATCGCTTTGACTAATGCCTACTTCAAGAGCTCTACTTAATAACTTTTCGTATCTAACTTCTCTTTGACTGCCACCAATTAATTCACCGATTCCAGGAACTAATAAATCGAATGCAGCAACAGTTTGATCATCACTATTTTGATGCATATAGAAAGCTTTAAATGATTTAGGGAAATTAATAATTGCTACAGGTCCATTAACAATTTGCTCAGCAAGATACCTTTCGTGTTCAGTACCAAAATCAAGGCCAAATTTAATATCTTGATTTTCAAATTTTTCTTTAACTTTAGATAACTCAACTAAAGCGTCTCTATAGTCCATAACTGTTAATTTTGTTTTTGTAAATGATTCAAGTCTGTTTAAAAGATTATTATCTACATTATTTTGCAAGTATTCAAATTCCTTAGGATGTTTTTTAATTGTATTTTTAATAACATACTTAAGCAAATCATCCGCCAATCTGATAACATCATCTAAATCATAGAATGCAACTTCAGGTTCAACCATTCAGAATTCCGCTGCATGTTTTTTTGTGTTTGAATGTTCAGCTCTAAATGTTGGGGCAAATGTATAAACTTTTTTGAAACCCAATGCATAGCTTTCTGCGTGTAATTGACCAGTTACGCCTAAAGTAGCATTTTGAGCACCAAAAAACGGTTCTTTTTTGTCGCCATCGTTAACATAAAATAATTCACCAGCACCTTCACCATCATTACTTGTAATAATCGGAGCATTAAAATATAAAAACTCATGTTTTTGGAAATAGTTATGAATTTCTTGTGCCAGTGTAGATCTTATTAGCATCACCGCACGCAAAATGTTTGTTCTATGTCTAACGTGTGGAATTTCTCTAAGTGTTTCAAGATTAATTTCTTGTTTTTGAATTGGGAATGATGTTTCAGCATTACTTAATAATTCAAATTTTGATGCTACTAATTCTAGAGGTTGTTTTGCTTTTGGCGTTAATGCAATAACACCTTTAACTCTGACTGCTGAACCTAAGTGAATTTGGTCTAATAAATCAAAATCAAACTTTTCATCTTTTAATGTAACTTGTAAATTTTCTACAGTGGAACCATCATTTAATGATAAAAATCTAATTTTTTTATTGCCTCTGTTAGATACGACTCACGCCCTTATGTCAACATGTTTTGCTGAATAGTGTTTACTATCTTCAAAAATATTTTTTATTGAATATTCAATCATTTTAACTCCTTGAATAAATGAAAAATAAACTATTATTAATATAATAATATTTTAACATATATAAAATTTAATATTAAATATAAAAGAAAACGAAAAATCATGTTTTACCGAAAAGACCTTAAAATAGGATTATTAATAAAATCAAAAAAACGCTTATACTAATTTTTTTATGTAAAATATTTATGCATTATTTTATGCCAATAGGCTAAATTGCATACAAGGAGAAAAATATGGGTTCAATCGCAGTTGTTAACTTGATTTTTGGTGTTATAGCATCAGGGATCATGATAGCATTATGTATTCCACAATTAATTTCAATTTTTAAAACTAAAAAAGTAGGTAATGTTTCCTATGCAACATTCTTAATTTATTTCTTTGGTGGTTTTCTTTTCTCACTAATTATGATAATTAAGGCCGGTGTTGGAACTTATGCCTTCAATATTGAAAAAACACCTGATACAGATCCTATTATTAATATTTTAGGTAATGTTATCTTTACAATCTTAATGGCATTAACTATTACAACCTTTTTTGTGTTTGACAAAAAACAAAAAAATGCCTTTAAAATAGGCTTAGGTGTTATGTTATGATCATTAACATTAGTAGTAACAATATGAGCAATTATGGCTTACGCAAGCCCTAAATTTAGATTAAACTTAAGCCCAGCAAGTATAGCAATGACAGTTCTTACAATCTTAGCAACATGCTGTACTGCTTTACCTTTCTCAATTCAAATTGCAAAAACAATTAAATTGAAGAGTTCTGAAGGTTTAAGTGTAGTAATGCTATATATGGGATTATTATTAAATGCTTGTTTATTCATTTACTTATGTACATTATTACCTGTAAAATCAGCGATGTTCTGAATCGTAGTTGTATTCCAAACAATCGCAATTATTATTTACTCAATTCAAATTACACTTTACTATGTTTACAAAAAACACTGTAAAACAGCGTAATTAATAAATTTAAAGAAGCTGAGAAGCTTCTTTTTTATTCCGTAAAATCAAATATGTAAATATTTCTGTATATTTTTTTGTATAGTAAAATATAGATAGCATGAGACAATTTATAGAATTCATTTTTTAAAATAAAGAAAGGAAAAATGAAAAACGCAACTATAAATTACTCTCAATTCCTGTTTAAAATTACAGCTTTGAAAGTTAGCACAGTAGTGCTTCCTATTTTAACTTTAATTATTTCACTAATTATTGGCACAACTTTTAGTTTCATTACCCTAAGTGATTTTTATAGAAATATACTAATTTATTCATATAGTTTTTGTGTAATTCTTTTAACAATTTTTTATGGTTCATTAAAAGGCATTAACCTTTTTAGTGATTTAGATAGCGAAGGTATTGAATTATTAATATATTCAAAACCTTTGTCAAGAAAACAAATTATTCTTGGTAAAAATTTAACATTCATATTGATTGGTTTAATTTGAAGTGTTTCAACCTTTTTATCAATGTCATTAACATTTGGCCTATTAGCCAATAAAACAGACTTAAAAGTATTAATTCCTTTAAGTTTTATAGTTCCATTTTTAGTTTATTTATTCTTTGGCTCAATTGCTTCATTGTTAAGCTTTAAAATAAACTCAAAATTAGCCTTAGCTATTCCATTGTTATTATTTGCCCCTTTAGCAATTGGTGGTAATTTTATTCTTCCTAATTCAAATCCAAGCAATGACCATACAGCTTACTTCCTTAATACTAAATATAACTACCACAATTCTGGTACTCAAGTAGATGCCGAAAAATTCTACTTAAATAATAATAAAGATGAATACTACCTAATTCCTAATGGTGCCGAAAATGCAGAACTAACAGAAAACCAAATTCAATACATAAATGAAGCGTTTAAATTATCAAAAAATAGTGCAACAGACTGACAAACATATTCATGAACTATTTTGCCTTTTCAAATGATTGATATTTTCAATGTAAATAACATCAATACATTTGCTGGTCAAAATAAAAATGAAAATAATTTAAGCAAATATACATATTATCCAGATTTAGAAAATGTTGTTTATTCTTATAAAACAGACTTAAATAGCAAATTAATTAAATTAAATGTAGGTAATGAATTAGTTTCAAAATACGACTATCTTGTTCCTGGCGTGTTAAAAGATAACAATGTAATTTCGCCTAATTCAAATAACTCTGGTGTTATTTATGCTAGAGTTAATGCCGAAAGTTTTAACGTTTCATTTGATGAAGATAACTTTAATTTTGCAGCTCCTACAAACCTAGTTGGAAAAATTACTTGAGATAAATTAAATCCTGTTTTTTCAAGCGAAGAATTTAACAAAGTTGCTAAAGAATTTTATGAAAAATTATTTACTGAAATAAAATCTAAAGAACTTGCCGAAATTAAAAAACAACTATTAAACTCAATCAGTTCAATAGTTAACGATAAAGACAGTACTTTAAATAAAATAGAAGACAATAAAATAGCTATTTTTGACAAAAATGCAGTGAAGAATTTATTACTTGAAAACGAAACTCAAAGAAAAATTTATTTAAGTGTAGCATTAATGTATTACTTGTACTTTACATATAATGATTCAACATTATTAAAATCATTATTAAGCAATGATTCAATCGAAAATTCATTTGCACCAAGTACAATTCTTATTAATATTGACGAACACGACTATAGAATAGGTGGATTTAGCTATTATGAACCTATTCAACAAATACAAACAATAGATGATAAACCTAGACCTATCACAAGATACGAATTGCATAAAGATCCAAATAACTTCTTATTCCAAAATGTTTCAAATGTAGTTTCTATTTCAAGAGATAAATTGGTAGTTAATAAATATTATTACTTACTAATTTGAGTTGCATTATCTACCTTGTTTTTAGGTCTTAACAGTATTTTATATATGAGAAAGGACTATAAATAATGAGTAAAATTTTAGAAGTTAATAATTTAACAAAAATTTACGATAAAAATAATCGTGGTATTCATAGTCTTAATTTTCATGTAAATTCTGGAGACTTTCACGCCTTTATAGGTGAAAATGGTTCAGGTAAAACAACAACAATTAAATCAATTATTGGTGCATACTATAAATATGATGGTGAAATTTTAATTGATGGTTTATCTAATAAAAATCCACAAAGTAAATCATTAATTGGATATGTTCCAGAAAGTGCTATTTTTCCAAAAGAACTAACAGTATATGAATATTTAAAATGTTTTGCTTTACTTTCTAATCTTGAAAGCGAAAAAGTTGAAAGCAAAATTGATTCACTATTAAAGAAATTCGGTATTTCTCAACTTAAAAAACAAAAACCATATAACTTTTCAAGTGGTCAAAAGAAAAAAGTTTTACTTATTCAAGCATTACTTAATGATCCAAAAATTTTGATTCTTGATGAACCTTCTTCATTTCTTGATCCTACTTCAAGATTTGAATTATTTAAAACTTTAAACGAATTAAAGCAACAAGGCACTACAATTTTTATTAGCACTCACGTTTTATCTGAAGTTGATAGATATTGTGACAGTTTAACTTTAATTCACGATGGCCAAATTAAATATAATGGTGCAAAATATAATTCTTTAGAGCAAATTTTTTATGAAAAAGTTATTGCTAATTAGTACTACAGCAATATTGGCTTCAAGTGCTATTTTATTACCTACCGCAGCAGTATTTAAAAGCTCTAAAGTAAAAAAAGAAACCAATCAAATTGATATTAATAGTCAAATAAATTTATTTTTAAATAATAAAAATATAAAAACGTTAGAAAAATTATTCTTGCCTAGCGAAAAACTTTCTAATGAATATGTTCAACATGAAGAAAATATTCATTCTAATATGTTTAGTGAAATAAAATATGCTTTAAATTTTTATCCAATTTTTAAACCTAATAGCTTAAGTCCAAATTATTCTAAAATTACATTAACAGCTAAAAATATTCTTTCAAACGCTATTTCTAATGACTGATATTGATATTTAAAAAATATTGATAAATTTATGTACGTTTATACTCCTTATGGTGATAAATATGCTACTTTTCCAAATGAAGAAGAATTAATAAATAAAGTAAAAGAAATTTTTCCAGATTTATCTATAAAACTGCAAAATAATGAAATACAAGACCTTTTTATAATTGATTGAAATTCTCCTGAAGAAGTAAAACCATTCGATAAATTCCTTAATAAAAAACACTACTTCCTTACTTATAATAATAATTATGTATTACACTTTTTTGCATATGAATTTGAAGGAAAAAATCACTTTGTTGTCGATCCCTTTTTATTATATGTAGCAGATTTTACGAATATTGAAAAACATCATGAATTTTTAGCATTATTAGCCAATAAAATAGAGGAAGAAAGAAAAAAATTCATTGATGCAGATGTAAAATACTGACAAAGAGCCGATAGTGATTATGACTTAACTAAAATATATTCAAAATATAACGATGAACAGTTTGCTACACCTTTTAATGCAGAAGCTTATAATAACGCACTTCAAAAAGCAATCGATGGATTTAATACCTCCGAAGGCTTAAAAGTTCTCAGATTTGCTTGGAGGGAAATTTATGAATAAATTTGTAAAAAATTTAAGCGTAATCGCTCCTACTATAGTTTTAAGTTCAGTGGTTTCTTGCACAAATTACAGTCAAAAAACTTCTTTAGATAAATATATTGATAAATCAAAAGACATTGTTCCGCCCGTAGAAAATTCACAAGAAGTTAATACAAAGAAAATTCTAGACGTATTGATAAAAGCTAATTTTAGAAGCGAAAGTGCAAAGGTGAATTATTTTAATCAAATGAAAGATCCTGAACATATTAAACAAATTGAAGAAGGATTAAAACAATTTTCAAATGAATGAACAAAAGCTAAAAAGAACCAAAATAACGATAAATTAGATGAATTAGTAAAATCAATGGAAGCATTTTACAGTTTAAATTGATATTATGTTTTGAGTAATTTGGATAAATTTAAACTTGATTTCTATAAATGATTTACATTCCCAAAAGGTAAAAATGGAGATCATTCAGATAAATATAAAGAAACTATTTCTAATCTTTCTATGCCTGATTTATCAAAAGTTCAATTTGGAAACGATTATTTAAGTGAAATAAAAGAAGGTGAAGAATCAGCTGAATTATTGGATAAAGATATCTTTTATTTATTAAAAGATAAAAATGTTTTTAGAATATCAATTAATGACGCTGTTAGTGAACACCCTAAAATCCTTCTTAAGCCTTATGTTTGATCGTTTGCAAATTCTAAAGCAAGTAAAATATCTTTAAATTTAATTTCAAATGTAGTTCATAGTGCTTTTATTCATGGAGACCAGGAAGGATTTGACAGATTGGAAAATGATTTGGTGGTTAAATTTAGATATGGCATTCCAGCTGTAGCAATTATGTTATATAAAGGGGTTGAATAATGAAAAAACTTAAATTTATTTTACCTTCATTATTTTTAAGTGCTCCTTTATGTGTTATTTCGTGTCAAAATAAAAGTACAACTCAAGAAGTTAATAAGCTCGAGAACTTAAATATCGATTCAGTTAAAAACGATTTATGAAAATCATTTATTAATCAAGATTATATTGAGGCATTGTTAAATGCTGTATACGGCAATAAAACAGACTTAAAAGAAAAATTTATTGAAGAACAAAAACAAATTGATGAAACATATCTAAATGATATTAGATGAGCATTTTATTACGGAAGTAATAACATTAAACAATTCGGTGATGATGGTGGTATTTTTGGAACCAAAAAGCCTAAATTATTACTACAAAGTAATAAAATCATTGAAGAATTCAACACGAAAAACTGATTAGCATTCTTATATTATTTTGATCGTTTGAATTTTATATACTATCCAACATATGACCTATTTGAAGAATCAGCTGATAATGCAGACATAAGTGCTAGAGAAAACACCCAAAAAATTGGTACATTCTATACACCAAAAAGCAACAAAATTATTCAATATACAAATCAACTATACGAAAATAGCGAAGACTATATTGAGAATAATTTCTATCTATTAACAGAAGATGCATTTATATTGCAAATTGATGTTTCTGATAGCGAGCCTGAAAATCAAGAGAATATACCAAATGTTCAAATTTTTAACTATTTATTCGCATTCCCAAAAATGGTTACTAATCCTGAACTATTAAAAACCTTTGATATAAAGCAATATGTAGCATATACTAAGAGTTTCTCTGAAACTGGTCCTGATAAATCTAAAAAGGTAATCTACGAGGATGAATTAGGTGGAAAAATGCTTAGATATACTGTATATGGTATTAAATAATTTTTAGAGTTAACAATATGTTAACTTTTTTTATGCCTATAAAACAGGCAAATAAGAAAACACCCAAACGGGTGTTTAAATTTAAAAATTATTTGGATTACTATGGTCTAAGAGCACCACCATTAGCATCTGCTGATGGTCCTTGAGCATATTTAGGATTTTCTTGAATTGCTTGTAAAGCTTTTCAAAGATCGTAATAGTTACCATAGCCATATTCATCTGTTCAGCCACCGTATTCAGCATTACCTGGAACCATAATGTAAGCTTGGTGATATCCTAATTTAACAAATTTTTTGGTTTTTGTATCATATTTAAGACCATCTCCACCTTCAGGCATAAATAATTTACGTAATCCATCTTCGTCTAAGTATGTTTTAACTTTTTCATCATTAGTTAATTTCTTAGATTGTCTGTCAAAGAAGTCATTGTAGTTGTCACCAATTCTCATAGTTGTTTTCATAACAACTTTATCACCTGAACCTGCTTGTTCTGCACCAAGATTTCAACCTTCAGTATTAGCATCTAAGCCATTCATTCTGTCAGTTTTGTAAACAAGTTTACCTAAAGTTTCAGCAGCAGCAATGTTGTCTCATGTTCTTCATGGTTTTGCACTAAAGTTTTCTGTGAATTTAGTTTTTCCTGCTAATGTTTTAAGTTCATCTTTTGACATATTTGCAGTTAATTCATTTGTAATTTCATTTTCATTTGTTGCTAAATAAGGCATTGAACCACGCATTCAGAATTGGTAGTTTTGAACAAATTTAACACCAGCTTTTTTCAAGTTTTCTGCAACTTTATCTCTAACCAATGTTGATTGACTCATATCCGAGTTATAAGCAACTAATGCCCCATTTTCTTGCACATAGTTAATAAATTCAACAACACCTGGAAGAGCAAATCTTAATCCTTTAACATCTTCTCTTTCTTTATCAGCCATATTGAATCCGCCGTGTAACATAGCGTATGATTCTGTAATATCATTTTGTAATACAGTTTCGTCAATATCCATAAAGATAACTGGAATTGATTTTCCACTTGCTGGGTTAACTACTTTTTGAGCTGTGTTAAAGTTTTGTGAGTAATCCATATTATCTGTATCTGCACGTTTTTTAAGGTTTTCAAAAGCAATCTTAGCTGCTGCATAAGCGGCATCTTTTGCAATATATGATTCTACTGATTTAATGTATCAAATAATACCACCAATCATAGCTGCATCTTTGTTTAATACGCTAATTAATTTAGCGACTTGATCATCAGATAATGTTTTTTTCATATCTAATGATTTTACAAAGTCCATTTTTTGATCAGCGCTTAAGTTTGCGTAAGCAGTTTGAACAGCCGTTTTTTGTTCGTCAAATGATAATTTATCAAATGATTTAGCTTCTTTTTTGGTGTCATTACATGAAACACTAAGAGCCATAGGAGCAGCAACAATAGCTGTTGAGAATGCACCTAAAAATAATTTTTTAAATTTCATAAAATTTCATTTCCTTCTAAAATAAAAATCTTCAAAGTAAGTATTTGAAACTTACATTTTAATTATACATTTTTAATATATATATATATATATATAGCTATTTTCTGAATTTTAAAAATGTTAATTTTGTCATTATTTTGGTCAAAAAAGCTGTTTTATAGGATAAATAAAAATATCCTAGAATTACTAAGATATTTATGAATTATTTTATTTGATCAGCATTCCCATATTTTTCTCAGCGTTCAACTTCTGCGTTACAATCTGAAATAACATTAGGAACTAAATCAAATGAAGATAGCATAGAACCAGAAGCTCTTTCGTGACCACCGCCACCTCATTTAACAGCTACATTTCTAACACATGGACCATTTGAACGATATTCTACTCTAATTCTTCCATCTTGTTCTTCATTAAATAATACTCAGAATGGATATCCTTTAAGATTACCAATAACATTCACTCTACATACCTCATTAGGTGTTTTTCCTAAAGCAACTGTTTCGTTGTATGTTAAGGTTGAATATGCAACTTTACCATCTGTTTTCATATTTGAAAATATTTTATTATTTACAGCAATATCTTCAATACTTGTAGCAGCTAAACCAGCAAAAACTCTTTCAGCATTTAAACCATTTTTATATAAGTACGCAGTTAATTCGTGAGTTCTTGCTGAAACATCTGAAAACTGGAATCTTCCACTATCTGTTACAATTCCTAAAAATAAGAATTCAGCAGCTTTTGGTGAAATTTTTCATTTACATTGAAAAGCTAATTCAGCAATCATTTCATCACCAGCAATTCTGGCCGATTCAACTCAACGAGTGCAATTATGTAAATCATCATCATTTGGATGGTGATCAATTCTTAAAGTTTCAGGGAATAAGTTTTTATCTAAAACTTCTCTATTTTGAATTCTTTCTTTATGGTTAGCATCAACAACTACACCTAATGACTTACTTAAAATTTCATCAGAAGGAATTTCATCAAAATCAAAATTCATAAAGTCTAATGTGCCAAAATTATTTCCAATAGCATAAACTTTTTTATTTGGATAGTTATCTCTAATTAATTCTCTTAAACCAAATTGGCTTCCTAAGCAATCTCCATCTGGTCTAATGTGATGAAAAATTACGATCGAATCATATTTTTCAATTAATCTTTTAGCATCTCCTCATTTACCAAGAACCATATTTCCAGCCATCTTATTTACCTTCTCATTCTGCGATTGCTTGATTTAAGTCATCTAAAATAGCTTCAGTTTCAGCTCATGTTTTAACTGTAACACCAGCTGCATTATCATGTCCTCCACCACCATATTTGTTGGCTACTTTATTAACAAGTGGACCATTTGATCTTAAACGACCTCTGACATTGCCATCTTCAAGTTGAATAAAGAATGCTCAACAAGAATTATCATCAATATTAGCTAATTCATTTACGAAAATAGCTGCTTCAAGGCTGTTAAAGTCAAATTTATTCATAACTTCTTCAGTTACGTTAAAGTATAAAACTCTGCCTTTTCTTTGGAATTTTGAAAGAATTTCACCAATAAATTTAATATCTTTTAATGATCTCTTATTTAATTCTTTAAAAATTCATTGAGGATCAAAACCACTTTTTTCATATAAGTAAGCTACTAATTTATGTGTTCTTGCACTTGTATCTGGATATAAGAATCTTCCGCTATCTGTAACAATTCCTAAAAATACGTGCTCAGCAGCTTTTTTAGTAATTTCTCAGTTAGCGTCTTTAGCAATTTGAGCAATCATTTCAGCAGCCGCAACATAATGTTCATCTACTCATAAATAATCATAAACTACATCACTACCATTTGGGTGGTGATCAATTCTAAGGGTTGCCGTGAATCTTTTTTCTAATAAAAGATATGAACATTCAATTCTATCTGAACTAGATGCATCACAAACAACACCCAGTGAATTATTAAAATCTATGTCTTCAATCTTATCAAAGTGATAGTTCATAAAGTCAAAAGTATGAACATTGTCACCAACTGTATAAACTTTTTTATTTGGATAATTTGTCCTAATTAATTCTGCTAAACCAGCTTGGCAACCTAAACAATCACTGTCAGGTCTAATGTGGTGGAAAATTATAATATTTTCATATTTTTCAATAGCATTAATAGCTACTTTTGAATTTCCAATAACATCCATTTGTGTCTCCTTTTTTATTAAATATTAAGTTATATATAAATTTATAATCTAATTTTAAACTATTAAAAAAAGCATCAAAAATTTTTTCAATTATTGACGCTTATTGCGGTTATTTTTCATAATTATTTTACGTTAATATCTTTTTCTCAATCAACGCAAATACCATTAGATATATAGTGAGCAAGTAATTCTTTATAAATAATTTCATTTACGCTTGGAATACAAACATTTAAGTAAACACTTAAGTTCTTAAATAAATAATAAATTGATTTTAGTTCTTTAGTTCAGCGTTGCTTTTTGGTGTGCAACCCGCAAAAATAACCTCCAAGGTAAAATTGAAAACTGCATAAATTACCAGGCGAACCACATTCAATACATCTTTCAATATTAGGCATAATACCATAATATTTTAGTGCTGATGCTACTAAATATGTGACTAAAAAGGCTGTTTTGCCGTCATTTTGGTGTTTTAGGCACTCTTCATACGCTTGTGTTATTTCTGGACAATATTTATTAAAATGTTTCATAAAAATAACTGCTTTTGAAACAAACTTAATCACAAAGCGATTTTCATAGTTTGGCATAGCAATAATATTGGCTTTTTTTAGTCTATTAACCCTATCAAGCAGCCTTGTTGGGAAATATTCAATTTCACAAACAGAACCAATTTGTAAATTAGCTCTATTTTTTGATTCAGACTTATTAACACCTTTAGCTAAAAATGCCTTAACACCATTTTTCGTTAAGGCATATAAAATTGCATCATTAGTGTTTTCAGCATATGGTTTTAATTCTAAAACTACAACTTTTTCAATCACTTCGGCCATAATTAAATTTTATATTATATATACATATATATAGTAAAATAATACATATTAAAAAAGTGTAGATACACGGCTTGTTGGAGGATAAATGAACAACAAAGAAGTTGAACAAATTTTTATAGATACTTTAGAATCAACTCCTGGAATTAGTGCAATTATTAAATCAGATGATGAATTTAATTCAAATATACCTGCAGTTTTTAATGTTTGCGAAAACAATAACATTTGAAACTTTATAGCAACAATGAAATTACACAATAATTCAAACGCTAAAGACATTGTGAACAGCGTTTCAAACACATTAAAATTTAAACTAAAAAGGAAAAAACAAAATATTGGAAAAATTAACTTATTTATAGGGGGAATTTCTAATGATTAAGAATAAGACTATAGACGGACAATTATATGCTCAGCTGATTATTTCAGGAGCAAACAACTTAATAAATAATAAAAACAGAATTGATGATTTAAATGTCTTCCCAGTTCCTGATGGGGATACTGGAACAAATATGTCAAGCACAGTAGATGCAGCCGCTAAAGCGTTAGAAGGCTATCAAAATAAAAACTTAGGTGAAGTAGCTTCATTTGTTTCAAAAAATATGCTTTATGGTGCAAGAGGAAATTCAGGGGTTATTTTAAGCCAAATTTTCAAAGGTTTTGCTTTAAGTTTTGAAAACAAAACTGAAGTGGATGTATTAGGTTTACTTGAAGGATTCAAAAAAGCAACTGAAAGAGCGTATCAATCTGTTTTAAAACCCGTAGAAGGTACTATTTTAACTGTTATTAGAGAAACTACTGAAGAATTAGAAAAGAAAATTAACAAGAATACTTCATTTGAAGAGTTTTTTGTCTTCGCTAAAGATTTTGCCAGAGTAGCTTGTGATAATACACCAAATAAATTAAAAATTTTACGTGAAGTTGGAGTAGTTGATTCAGGTGGCGAAGGCTTAGTTATGTTTATTTCAGGGATGGCTTCATTAATTTTAGGAAATCCTGTAAGTTTATCTAATGAAGAACAAGCCATTGATAAATTCATTAGTAGTGAAGAAGTTTACACAGGCGAATTTGGCTACTGCACAGAATTTATTATTTCACTAAATAACCCTGAAGAATTTAATAAAGAAGCATTTCAAAAATCTTTAAGTAAAAAAGCCAACTCATTAGTTGTTGTGCAAGATGCAGAATTAGTTAAAGTACACGGACATACTATTAAACCTGGTGATTTATTAAACCTTGGTCAAAAATATGGTGAATTTATGAAAATTAAGTCTGAAAATATGACATTACAAGCCGAAGATTCAAGAAATAAAAATGTTGATTTAAGTAAAACTCAGGAAACAAGTTTAGAACCTTTAAGTAAATGTGGTGTTATTTCATGCAACTTAGGAACTGGAATTATTAATAAAATGAATGAACTAGGTTGTGATGTAATAATCGAAAGCGGTCAAACCCAAAACCCTTCAGCCGCCGATATTGTTGATGCAATTAACAAATGTAATGCTGAAAATGTGTTTATACTTCCAAATAACTCAAACATCTTTTTAACTGCTGAACAAGCCGCACAAGTTGTTTCAGATAAAAAGATTCATATTATCAAAACAAGAACCCAAATTCAAGGTATCAATGCTATGCTTGGTTTTAACAAAGATTCAAGCCCAGAAGAAAATGAAGAATTAATGAACGAAATGGTTTCATTAGTTAAAACAGGTGAAGTTACAATAGCTGTAAGAGACACTAAAATTAATGGTGTGAAAATTAAAAAGGACAACTACTTAAGTATTTTAGATGACAAAATTATTGCATGTAAAAGCACTTATTTAGAAGCTGCTAAATACATCATAAACAAAGTAGTTAATGAAAATTCTGAGCTAGTTACAATTTACTATGGCAATGATGCTTCTGAAGCAGATGCAAGTGAATTAGCTGATTATATTTCAAGTAAATACAGCTGTGGCGTCGAAATCGTTGATGGAAATCAACCTAACTATCACTTTTTAATTGGATTGGAATAATTAAATATGTATAAAATTGCTTTTGATATTAACGGTAATGATAACGGTATTAAACCTTCAATTGAAGCGACTGTGGCTTTTTTAAAGCAAAATCCGTCATACGAAATTACTTTAATTGGTCCCGAAGAAGAAATTCTTAAACAATTTGATAAAAAACATAATAAACCTGATAATTTAAAAATTATCAATAACCCTAACCAACCAAGTGATAAAAAGAATTTTCATAAATCATTAAGAGAAAATACTTCTATGAATACAGCATTAGACTTAGTAGCTAACAATGAAGCTGATGCAGTATTATCTAGCGGAGATTCAGGAACTTATTTAGCTTGTGCAACATTTAAACTTAAAAGATTAAATGGTGTAAGTCGTTCAGCATTTATGCCTTTAATGCCTACGATTGTTGGCAGAAAATTCTTATTACTTGACGTTGGTGCCAATATAGAAACTAAATCAGAATATTTAGTTGAATGAGCAAAAATTGCAAATATTTACGCTAAAGCATTATTAAACTTGACAGCCCCAAGAATTTCATTAATAAACATAGGTACAGAAAGCTATAAAGGTCTTCAAATTGTGCAAGAAGCTAATGAAATTTTAAAAGAAGATAAAAGCTTAAATTACATCGGTTATGTTGAATCAAGAGAAATTCTTGAAGGCACCACAGATGTAGCCGTAATTGATGGATATGGTGGTAATTTAGTCTTAAAAAGCTTAGAAGGTGCTGTTTTAAGTTTTAAAAATTTACTTAAAAGCAAGATTATGCTTAAACCAATTAGAAAACTAGGTTATTTACTTGCTAAAGGTGCCTTTCATGATGTGGCTGAAACATTAGATTATAGAAACGTTGGAGCTGCTTGAGTAATAGGTTTAAATGGTGTTGCTATTAAATGCCACGGAAACAGCGATTCTAAAGCTTATATGGGGGCTTTAGGTCAAATTAAAATGGTGCTTGAAAAAAGAGTGCTTGACGAAGTAAAAAAAGAATTAGAAACTCAGGAAGAAGCATAAAAATGGCAAAAAAATCTGACAAACAAGAAGATTTTTTAAAAGATGAATTTATCCAATATCTAAAAAAATTCAATATTGAAGTTAAAAACATAAATTATTATGTGCAAGCCTTAACTCACGGTTCTTGCTATCCTCAATCTGATGAAAAAAACTATCAAACTTTAGAGTTTCTTGGCGATGCTATCATTCAATTTTTAATGAGTGATTTTATTTATCATAAATACTTAAATATGCAACAAGGTAAGCTTACACTTGTAAGATCAAAATTAGTTAGAACTGAAACCTTGAATAATTTAAGTGAGAAAATTAGATTAAAGAAATTCTTACTTACAGGTTTTAAAAGTCAAAGAGGAAGCATTCTTTCAAGTCAAAAAGTTGGTGCTGATATTTTTGAATCATTAGTTGCTGCAATTTATCTTGATTTAGGTATTAATAAAGCTAAAGAATTTCTTCAAAGGACCTTATTTATAGAGGCAAACGAAATATAATTTAAAAGACTATAAAACCTTATTCCAGGAAGAAGTTCAGCTTTTAAGTAAGTCTAAGGTAACTTACAATTCTTATGCAATTAATGACCAAGATTTTAAATCCGAAGTAATTTATGATGGAATAATTTTTGGTACTGGCATAGGAAAAAGTAAATCTCAAGCCGAAGAAGAAGCTGCGAAAGTAGCTCTTGCAAAATTAATAAAATAGTAAGGAGGAATTATGAAATTAGTAAAAGTAGAAGCACATGGTTTTAAATCATTTGCTGACCCAATCACATTAAAATTCAATGGTGGTGTTGCAGGTATTGTTGGCCCTAACGGTTCAGGTAAGTCAAACATTAACGACGCCATTAAATGAGTTTTAGGTGAAAGAAGTGCTAAAGAACTTCGTGGTGATAGTATGGATGATGTTATATTTGCAGGCTCTAAAACTGCTAAACCATTAGATAAAGCTATTGTAACATTAACATTTGACAATAAAGATGGCTCAAGTAGTATTCCTCACGAAACTATTACAATTAGTAGAGTTCTTGAAAGAGGAAACGGTAATAATCAATATTACTTAAATGGCGAATTATGTCGTCAAAAAGATATAAAAGATATCGCAATGGAAAGTGGTATTGGTAAAAGTTCTTTAGCTATTATTTCTCAAGGTACAGTTAGCGACATTGCTGAAGCAACTGCTGAAGATAGAAAAGCTATTTTTGAAGAAGCTGCAGGGGTTTCTAAATATAAATTCCGTAAAAAAGAAGCTTTAGCAAAACTAGCTAAAACTCAAGAAGGTCTGGACCAAATCCACTTAGTTATAGCTGAAATTGAAAGAAAATTAGTTCCATTAAGAAAACAAAGTGAAAAGGCTAAAATCTTTATTGCTAAAAGCGAAGAACTTAAAAGTATTGAAGTTGGTTTATTAGTTGATAGAATTAAAGAAAACAGCTCAATTTTTGAAAGTTTAAGTAAAGAACTTGAAGGCGTTTCAGAAACTGAAACAGATCTTAAAAGAAGAATTGCTGAAGCCGAAAACCAAATTGCCCAAAACACCAGTTTTAAAGCTAAAGACGAAGTTGAAGTTCAAAAATTATCAGCTGAATTATCAGAATTAAGAGAACGTTTAAATAACCTTGATATACATGCTGAAGCCGTTAGAGAAAGAAATCGTTTAATTGCCGAAGGTAAATTAAACGCTTCTAAAGAAGAAAGAATTAAGTCATTCCAACAATTAATGACCGAAGCTACTAGAAAAATTAAACTTTATGAAAATGAAATTTTAGTTAAGAGAGCTTCTTTAGCTAAACACAAAGAAGAACTTAATCAACTAGAAAATGAAATTGGTTCCCTAAACATTCAAGCTAATAAGAAAAAAGGTGAATTATACAAAGTTGAAATTGGTATTAGTACATTAAAAGAACAAATGGAAAATAACTCAATGTTATTTAAGGGGACTAAAACGATTTTAGAAAACAAAGCATATTTCGGTAAGGCTTTAAAAGGTACAGTTGCTGAACTTATTAAAGTTGAACCTAAATATACAGCCGCGATTGAAGCAGTATTATCAAACGCTTTGCAACATTTAGTAGTTGATAAATCAGAAACAGCCGTTAAAGCTGTTAACTTCTTAAAAGATAATAACGGTGGTCGTGCTACATTTATTCCTCTAGCATCTATTCAACCTAAATCAGTTAGAGATGATCATGTTTTAGCTGTTCAAGGGAGTTTAGGATTTGTTGGAATTGCAAGTGATTTAATTAGTGCTGAACCTATTTATCAAATCTTATTAAAATTCTTACTTGGTAATGTAATAGTAGCTAGCGATATTGATAGTGCTAATAAGATTTCTACCATTCTAGATCGCCGTTACATGATTGTTACACTTGATGGCGATACCATTAGACCTGGTGGTGTTATTATGGGTGGTACAAAATCAACTGCTCAAACCTTGCTTAATTTAGATGATAAGCTTAATGAATTGCAAAAACTTGTTCCAAGTTTAGAAGCATCTATTAAAGTATTTGAAGCTAAATCACACGAAATTCAAAACGCACGTAAAAATACAATTGAATACATTAACCAAATTAGTCAACAATTAAATATGTTAATTAATCAAAGAACTAACGAACAAAAAGTTCTTGATGAATTAACAATGAGTGCTCAAAGCGTAGCAAAAGAATCAATTGAACAAACTGTATTAAATTCAGATCTTAATTTAAACGAATCTGACTATGAAACACTTCTATCAAGAAAAAATGCTCTTGAAATTGAAGTGAAAGCAAAATCAGAAAGAATAGCAGCTTTAGCAATGGATATTAATGCTGCCCAAATTCTTAAAAATGATTATGATTCAACCTTAAGACAATTAATGTCTTCATTCTCAAGCAAATTATTGCAAAAACAAAAAGCTCAAATGCTTGCAGAACAATCTAGAGAGCGTTTAGCTTCGCACTATAAATTAACTGTAGAAGCAGCTGAACAACAAGGTTATAAATTAGAATTAGCTAAAGATCAAGCTGAAGAAATCGTTAGAGAGCTAAGAGACGAAATTGATAAACTTGGTAATGTTAACCTTGAAGCATTAGAACAATTAGTTGAAGAAGAAAAACGTTACAATGAATATGCTGAAGGTGAAAAAGAATTATCTCAAGCTAAAGAAACACTTGAAAACGCTATTAGCAATATGGATAAAATCATTACCACTCGTTTAACAAGCATTATTCACGATGTTAATGATGAATTTAACAATGTCTTCAAAACAATGTTTGGTGGTGGTTCAGCTAGATTATTCTTTAGTGATCCTAAAAACATTTTAGATTCAGGAGTTGAAATTGAAGCTACACCTCCAGGTAAAAACATTAAGAACTTAAAATTATTCTCTGGTGGTGAAAAATCATTAATAGCTATTTCATTATTATTTGGTATCTTAAAAGCTCGTCCATTGCCTCTTTGTATTTTAGATGAAGTTGAAGCAGCCTTAGACGAAGCTAATGTTGTTCGTTATGCAGAATACCTACAACAACTTAAAGAAAAAACACAATTCTTAGTTATTACTCACCGTCACGGTACAATGTCAAGAGTTGACAGTTTATTCGGTGCCACAATGCAAAATCGTGGTGTTACAACCTTCTTTAGTATTGAATTAAGTGATGCAAAAAAACTTGTAGCCGACGAACAAAAAGATTACATCACTGAAAACGAAAAGAAAAAACAAGAATCAGAAACTAATTTAGAAGAATTAAAAAAGAATGTAGATAGCTTATTAGAAGACTTAGATTAACAACCTGCGGGTTGTTTTTTATAAACAAAAAACGCCTGTTTTATAGGCGTATTAGACAAACATTTTTTGCAATAAAGCTTTTTTAATCTCTTTGAGTTTAGTTAGTTTTTTATTTGTAAGAGTGATAAGTTTATCAACTGCAGTCAAAAATTCAGCGATTTTTGACTGTTCAACAAGTTCTGAAATTTTTACTAAATTTTCAGAATAGTCTGACCAATATATATGCGGGATCGCAGTTCCAATAGAAGATATTGAAAAATCAAATTTAGACATAATATGATATAAAAAATTTATATTAACTTCCTGATTATTATGAATCGCACCCATAGTCCCAATAAACATTGTATTTTCCGGTAAGACTCTAACTCTTCCAATGCCTGCACCATCCTTAATGATTGTTATATATGGCTTATTTATAGCCATTTTATCTGTATAACCTATTTTGCAAAGAGCGTCATATAGAGCATATTTACCATTATAATTTGCATCTGAAACATTAAGATTGGAAATAGTATACCTACTAATTTCATTCAATTTAACGACTTTTCATAAATCGTTAAATTGCGAAAACCTAATCTC
>NZ_JHXS01000008.1 GCF_000687775.1 Mycoplasmopsis felifaucium ATCC 43428 | reverse complement strand
AGAAAATGCACATCGTTTTATCAGAAGATTTATCCCAAAAGGTACATCTATGGATAAATTCACTCAAAGTGATATGGATATAATTCAAGAAAGAATTAATAAAATTGAAAGGTACAATATCGCTGACTGAAATTATAAAAATTTCAAGCCTTCTCAGTTAGAGAAAATTTCAAACTCGTTCATTAATATGAAACGACAATTCAGATAATTTATAAAATTCATTAAAAAATCATCTTTTTTGCCTTATAAGGCAATCTTTTCTATTGCTTTCTAAGCAATAGTCTATTATTAAAATAGATTTTTATTATTTATCGTTTTAGGCGGAACCTCACTATTGCATTTTATAACTGCAATAATTAAATTAAAAAGATAACTTTATATAAAATAAAATTTATAATAATACTAATATTTAATATTTAGAATATATTGGAGGTAATATGAATAAACAAGAGTTAGCTGCTAGAATTTGAGAATCAGCTAATAATATGCGTAGCAAAATTGAAGCTAGCGAATATAAAGATTACATCTTAAGCCTTATTTTTTACAAATTTTTATCAGACAAACTAATTTCTTATTGTAAAGACACTTTAGGTGCAGACGATGAATGAATTAAGGAAAATTTAAACGAAGAAAATGAAAATATTGTTACAGACTGCTTGAGAACGCACGGATACTTTATTTCATACAATAACTTATTTACATACTGAGTTGAAGATCCTAATTTTGAAATTGCTAATGTAAGGGATGCAATTTCTTCATTTAAACGTTTAGCAAGCTCTGATAAGTCAATTTATCAAAATATTTATGACGGTATTTTTGATACATTGCAATTAGGTTTATCTAAATTAGGAGACACTTCAGGAAGCCAAACTAAAACTATCAAACAACTTTTAAGCATTATTGAACCAATTCCAACTGATGGTAAACAAGGCTATGATGTTTTAGGTTTTATTTATGAATACTTAATTAATCAATTTGCATCAAACGCTGGTAAAAAAGCAGGTGAATTCTATACACCACACGAAGTTTCACAAGTTATGTCTGAAATTATTGCACACCATTTAAAAGATCGTGATTCAATTGAAATTTATGACCCTACTAGTGGTTCAGGTTCATTATTAATTACAATCGGTAATAGTGCTTCAAAATACATTAATAAAGATAAGATTACTTACTTTGCACAAGAATTAAAAGAAAACACCTACAGTTTAACAAGAATGAACCTTGTTATGCATGACATTAATCCAGCTAATATTAAAGCTAAAAATGCTGATACCTTAGTTGATGACTGACCAATTGATGAATCAGACCAAAAACCTTTATTAGTTGACGCAGTTGTTTCTAACCCTCCATATTCTCAAAAATGAGAACCTGCCGAAGACAGACGTTTTAAAAACTATGGAATAGCTCCTAAATCTAAAGCTGATTTTGCATTCTTATTACACGATTTATACCACCTTGAAAGTGATGGTATCATGGCTATTGTTTTACCACATGGTGTATTATTTAGAGGAAACGAAGAAGGTAAAATTCGTAGAAATTTAATTGAAAATAATAATATTGACGCAATTATTGGCTTACCTGCAAATATTTTCTTCGGTACAAGTATTCCAACCTGTATTTTAATTCTTAAGAAAAATAGACCTACTAACGATATATTAGTTATTGACGCTTCTAAAGGTTTCGTTAAAGCGGATGATAAAAACAAATTACGTGCTAAAGATATTAAGAAAATTGCAGATACAGTTATTAATAGAGTATCAATTCCAAGTTATTCAAGCGTTGTTCCAAAAGAAACAATTCGTGAAAATGATTACAACTTAAATATCCCTCGTTATGTTGATTCGAATAATAGAAACGAATCGTACGATTTATATTCATCAATGTTTGGCGGTGTACCTAATGGAGATATTGAAAAATACAATAAATTCTGAGATATATTCCCTTCATTAAAGGATGATTTATTTGAAAAATTAAATTCAAATTATTCAAAATTAAAAGTCGAAAACATCAATGAAACAATCCTAAACAACAAAGATGTTAAAGAATACATCACTAAATTCAACAATTCATTCGAAGACATCGATAAATGATTAAAACGTGAATTAATTGATAATATGCAATTTGTAGATATTACAAAAGAAGAAAACTTTATTACTGATGAAATCTTTACAAGATTAGAAAATATTCCTTTAATTGATAAATATGATGCATATGAAAAAATTGATGATGCTTACAGTATAATTAGCACTGATTTTGAAATTATCAATACTGAAACAAACGAAAATAACAACCCAATCCGTCAAATTGATACATTTTACAAGCTAAACCAAAAGAAACAAGAGACAGTTGACCGTATGGATGGGCATGTTATTCCGTTTGCTTTAATTGAAAAATTATTCTTGATTTCAGAAACTAAACAATTAGAACAATACAATAATCAACTTGAACAAAATGCAAATGAAATTAAATCAATTTTTGAAGATTTATCTGAAGACGATAAAACAGCATTAGGCGATTTAATTAATGAAGATGAAACAGATTTTGTAAATAAACAAGTTAATGATTTTGCCAAAAAGAACAAAAAAACAGTCTTTTTGGAAAATTCTGCTGAAGCTAAAGCTATGAAAGTTGCTGAATTATTAAGCTCAAATTCAAGTCTTGCAAAACAAATTAAAGAAATGGGTGTAACAATTCAATCTAGATGTGTAGAAATTATTAACAATCTAAATGAAGATGAAATTAGCTTACTTCTTTCTGAAAAATGAATTACACCATTAGTTGAAAATATTAAACAATTACCATTACAAATGCTTACTGATTTTGAACGTAATATTGAAAAAGTTGGCCATAAATATGATGCTACATATCAAAGCATCCAAAACGAAATTGAAGAAACTCAATCAGTTATTTCAGGAATGATAGATGAATTAACTGGCAATGAATTTGATATGCAAGGTCTTCTTGAGTTCAAAAAATTACTTAAAAAATAATTTCTAATCAACCATTCGGTTGATTTTTATTATGTTTTTAAAAAAGCTAAACTAAATAATAAAATAATGCCATTATATTAATATTAATAATTTAGTAAAATACTTATATTAATATAAGCAATGGAAAGGTAAAGTGCATAGATTTTTTGTAAAAAATAAAGAAAATGACTTTTTCATTTTAGATAATGAAATAATGCAACATATTAAAAGTGCAAGACTTGAAAAAGATCATTTTTTATGTAATTATGAAGGTTCATTTTATGAATGTATTCTAGAGGATAAAAAGGCTAAGATTTTAAATAAATTAGAAATTGACCACGAGTACAATAAACAAGTAATTTTGGCTGTTCCTATTATTAAAATTAAAAGATATGAATGAATTCTTCAGAAAGCTACTGAGTTAGGTGTAACGAAAATAATTCCAATGAACACTAAATTTACTGATCAAACTATAGTAAAGTATGATTTAGCTAAAAAGGTTGACAGATTTAAAGAAATTATTAAAAATGCCGCTGAACAAAGTTTTAGAAATATTATTCCTGAATATACTGACATTATGACTTTAGAAGAAATTTTAAAAAGTTATCAAAACTTTAATTTATATTTTGCCTATGAAAATACAAATGCAGAAAATCAAATAACACATTTACAAACTAATTCAGTTATTTTGGTAGGACCTGAAGGTGGTTTTTCAAAAGAAGAAGTAGAATTAGCTAACCAATACGGCTGTAAAATAGTTTCTTTAGGTAAAACTATTTTACGTGCTGAAACAGCTTGTTTATATATGCTCTCTAACATTAGAGAATAGGAGATACAATGGAAAAATTATTAAATAATGAACTAGAACAAAAAGTTAGATTAGAAGATGACTTTTATGAAGCTGTGAATGCTAAATGATTAGAAACAGCTAAAATCCCTCAAGATAGAGGCTCTACAGGTGCATTTTACGAAATATATATTAAGAATGAAAAAATCTTAATGAATGACACAAAAAAGCTAATTGAAAGCCTTAAAAGTAAAAAAATTAATAACTCAACTTTAGAAAACTATGCTGAATTTTCAGCTATGGCAAGTAATTTTGCAAAAAGAGAAGAATTGGGAGTTAAACCATTAGTTCCTACTCTTAAAAGATTGCTTTCCGTTAAATCATTAGATCAATTAATTGAACAATATGACTATTTCTTCCACAGAGCGATTCCATTGCCTTTTGATTTTGGAGTTATTCAAAACTTTAAAGATTCAGAAGATCAAATAATTGGCTTTGCTGGTGCCGATTTAATCCTTCCTGAAAAATCTTACTATGATGAGAAAAACCCTATGAAACAGGTGATTTTGGACGCTTATAGAAAAATGGCAATGAAATTATTAAGCTATTACTATGATGATGAAAAGAAAAACCAAAAAATAGTTGAGGAAACACTTGAATTTGACGCTTCATTAGTAGAATTTAGCCCAAGCTCATTAGAACTTGCAGATATGGTTAAATTGCATAATCCATATACATTAGATATGTTGAAAAAATGCTCATCAATCATTGATTTTGAAGCAGTTTTAAAGAAAATTGTACCTAATAAAGAGTTAGATATTATTAATGTTTACTACCCTAAATTTGTCCAAAACATTGATAAAATAGTTAATAACGAAACATTTAAAAAATTAAAATCTTGAATGCTTTTAAAAACGATCGTTAAGTTTTCATACGCTTTAAATGAAGATTGCCGTTTAATAGTAAGCGAATTTAATAGAGTAATTAGTGGACAAAAGAAACCTTCAACAAAAGAGAAAGCTGCCTTTAATTTAGCATACAAACAATTCAGTATTCCTGTTGGAACTTATTATGCAGAACAACATTTTGGAAGTAAAGCTAAAAAAGATGTTGAACAAATGATTTCAAAAATGATTGATGTTTATAAAACAAGACTTTTTGAAAATGATTGATTAGGTAAACAAACAAAAATTAAAGCAATTGAAAAACTTTCTGCCTTAGGTGTACATGTTGGTTATCCTAACGAAATTCAACCATTTTATGCCGATTATAAAATCAAAAATTATGCAAAAGGCGGAGATTTAATTAGCAATATTATGGCTATGAATGTAGTTTATTCAAAATGAAATATGGCTCAATATAAAGAACCTATTAATAAGAATTATTGAGGTATGTCTCCTGCTGAAGTTAATGCATATTTTAACCCAAGCATGAACCACATTGTCTTTCCTGCCGGTATTCTAAAAGCACCGTTTTATAGTATAAAACAGTCAGAATCAGCAAATTATGGTGGTATTGGAGCTGTTATTGCTCACGAAATTAGTCACGCTTTTGATAATAATGGAGCAAACTTTGATGAAAAAGGAAATTTAAACTCTTGATGAACAGAAGAAGACTTTAAAACATTTAACGAAAAAGCCAAAAGTATGATTGAATTATTTGAAGGCCAAAAAACTGAATTCGGTAAATGTAATGGGCAACTTACTGTTTCTGAAAATATTGCCGATGCTGGTGGTATTTCATGTGCTTTAGAAGCTGCTTCATTTAACCCAAAATGTAACTACGAGGATTTCTTTAAAAACTGAGCAATTGTTTGAAGAGGAAAATTCAAAAAACAAACTGCAGAATTATTATTAGCCAGCGATGTTCACGCACCGCAAAAATTAAGAGCTAATATTCAAGTTAAAAATTTAGATAAGTTTTACGAAACATTTAACATCAAATCATCTGATAAGATGTGATTACCTAAAGCGAAAAGAGTAAAAATTTGATAAAATATATTTATAAATATATTTTGAAGGAGTTATTATGAATTATAACAAAGCAATTTTAGTTGGACGTATCGCAAACGATATTAGATTATCAAAAACATCAAGTGGCGTTTCATACGCAAGAGCTAGATTAGCTATAAGAAGAAATAGTACAATTGATACTGAAGTTACAGATTTTGTACCATTAGTAGCTTGAAGACAAACTGCTGATTTAATGGCTAATTACGCACCCAAAGGCTCATTAGTCATGATTGAAGGAGCAGTAGTTACATCAACAAGAGAAGTTAATGGACAACAAATTACAAATGTAGAAATTAGAGTCGACGGCTTCCACTTCTTAGAACCTCGTTCAGTTAGAGAACAAAGACATAATCCAAATTTTGATCCAAATAGTACAACTTATTTTGCTAATAACAATAAAACCAATTATCAAACAACACAACAAAATTTAAAAACGAACCAAAACACTCAAAATATTAATTTTGATACATTTATGGATGACGATAAATTCACTGGTAGCCCTTCACAAACAACAAATCAATTACACGAAATTAATTTCCAAATGGATTTTGATGACGAAGATTAACATTTAGTCCCTTTAGGGACTATTTTTATATATTTTTAAAAATAACTATAAAATATTATTAAAGAAATAAGCGAGGTATAAAATGTTACACGTATTAAAGCACCCATTAATTGATATTAAATTAACAAATATGAGAGATAAAAATGCTGATCATTCAATTTTCAGAAAAAATCTAAACGAAATTGCATCTTTAATGGTTTTTGAAATTCTTAGAGAATATCAAACTAAAACAAGAGAAATTATTACACCTTTAGAACATAAATATGAAGGCAAAACATTTGATAAAGAAATAGTTTTTGTACCTATTTTAAGAGCTGGCCTAGGTATGGTTGATGGTTTGTTAAACCTAATTCCTGAAGCTAGAGTTGGTCATATTGGCATGTATCGTGATGAAACTACTCACGAACCACACGAATATTTTTATAAGCTTCCTGTAGTAAGTAAAGATAGTTATATTTTTGTAGTTGACCCTATGTTAGCAACAGGCAATAGTGCTGTTGATGCTATTAAAAAACTTAAATCAGATGGCTTTACTAATATTTCATTAATTTGCCTTGTAGGAGTTAATGAAGGTGTTGAAAATATTGAAAAACACTTCGGTAGAGACTTTAACATCTATCTAGCTTCGTTAGATGGCAAATTAAATGATAAAAAATATATCGAGCCTGGTTTAGGCGATGCAGGAGATCGTATTTTTGGTACTAAATAATGTCTAAAATCTATTATTCAAATAGAATCGTATATAAAATTGCTATTTCTGGATTTCTCTTTGCTATAGCTATTTTAGTCAATTTTATTTGTTCCAAATTCTTTGCATTTCCGATTGCATCTTTCTTAAAATTTGACTTTTCATTAGTTGTTATAACTGTTTCAACAATGATTGTTGGCTTACGTTATTCATATTTATTAATTTTATTATTTATGCTAATTGGGCCAAGTTATGGATCGCTTGGATATAGTTATATAGGTATTTTAGGACATTTTATTCTCGCAATTTCACAAGTTATTTATATAACAATATTTCACATAATGAATTTATGTTTAAGCCAAAAAGACTATAATAAAGCATCTTTCGTTATTTTAAAGTTAAGCATATCTTCACTAATCACAATTATTTTAATGATTTTATTTAACATATTTTTATTTACACCTTGATATTTCAAATTATTTAATCAGCTTCCAAACTTACCAGCAACATATAATTCAATGGTTATACAATGAGATAAATTTAAAGGTTTGTTTTTGAATATAAACAATTATTTTGCTGGATCGCTAACGATTTATTTATCGTTTAATTTTATTAATCTTTTAATCAATTCAATAATTATATTTATAATTATTAAATTAAACAAAAACACTAATTTTATAACCAATAAGAATCACTTATTTTAAGGAGTATTATGAATAAATATAATCCACAAGAAATTGAACAAAAATGACAAGCATATTGAGACGAAAACAGCTATTTTGAACCTAAAAAAGATCATAAACTACCTAAAAAATATATTTTAAGTATGTTCCCTTATCCATCAGGAAATATTCATATGGGACACGTGAGAAACTATACATTAGGTGATTCTTTAGCTCGTTTTTATCGTCGTAAAAACTTTAATGTTTTGCATCCATTTGGTTGAGACGCTTTTGGTTTGCCTGCTGAAAACGCTGCTATTAAACATAAAATTCACCCTAGAGACTGAACATACAAAAATATCGACTCTATGAACGCTAATTTTCAAGAATTAGGCTTATCATTTGCTTGAAACTATGAATGTATCACAAGTGATGAGATTTACACAAGATGAGAACAAGAAATCTTTATCAAAATGTGAGAAAAAGGTCTTGTTTATAGAAAAAATGCACTATTAAACTGATGCGAAAATGATCAAACAGTTTTAGCTAATGAACAGGTTGTTAATGGTCTATGCTGACGTTGTGACGAACCTGTTATTCAAAAAGAAATGGAACAATATTACCTTAAAATTAGAGATTATGCCGAAGAATTGCAAGATGATTTAGAATTATTAAAAAATCATTGGCCTGATAAAGTTTTAGCAATGCAAAAGAACTGAATAAACTACGAAAAAGGCTATGAAGCAACCTTTTTAGCGAAAAATAATAGTTTAAAAACTCCTTTAAATGTATTCGTAAAAGGTAAAGATGAATTAAATAAAATTGATTTTATTTGCATTAGTGCAAGTCATGACTTAGTCGCTGAATTATTTGAAAATAATTTAATAAATGAAGCTGATATGCAAAAAATAAATGAAATCAAGAATGCAGCTGTTAATAAGAATTTTTCAAATAAATTAGCTTTTAAATTACCTGTTGAAGTTTGTTTAATAGACAATGAAAACCAAAGTTTTAACGTGTATGTTTCCGATTTTGCTTCATTAGGAGCTAAAAATAACACTATTTTAATAGACACCGAAAAACTTCAAAGTTATGAAAAGTTTGCAGAATACAATAATATTCTGATTAATAAGACTATAAACAAGTTTAATTTGGAAAATATTAAATCAACAAGTAAAATCAATATGCAAGATTGAGGAATCAGCCGTCAAAGATATTGAGGTGCACCAATTCCTATGATTCATTGCGAAAATTGTGGTATTGTCCCTGAAAAATTAAATAGATTACCAGTTTTATTACCTCGTAATGTTGAATTTACAGGAATAGGAAATCCTTTAACAACCAATAAAGAATGAGCGAACGTAAAATGTCCAAAATGTAATGTGCAAGCAAAAAGAGAAACAGATACATTTGATACTTTCTTTGAATCTAGTTGATATTTTTTACGTTATACATGTGCTCCTGAATTAAGAGAAAAAGTTGCTTTAGATAAAAGTTCTATTGATTATTGAAATTCTGTTGATGAATATATCGGCGGAATTGAACACGCTATTTTACACCTTTTATATGCAAGATTTTTCACAAAAGTTATGGCTGATTTAGGTTACATTAATTTTAGAGAACCATTTAATAATTTATTAACCCAGGGAATGATTTTAAAAGATGGCTCTAAAATGTCAAAATCTAAAGGTAATACGGTAGCTCCTAAAGATATTATTATCAAATACGGTGCTGACACTGCTAGATTATTCATTCTCTTTGCGGCTCCTCCTACTAAAGAATTAGAATGATCTGATGAAGGTGTTGAAGGCTGTTTTAGATTTTTAAATAGACTTTATGATAAAGCGATGCTTATTGAAAAGGATTCTGATTTTAGAAATTTTGATAGATCAAAATTAACTTATGATGAAAAAAATGCAAGATTAAAACTTTATCAAGCACTGCAAAAACAAGAAAATATTTATACCGACAGAAGAAATGAATATGCATTTAATACATTGATTGCCTGAGTGATGGAAGTCTTTAATGCCTATGAAAAGGTTGAAAACAACAAATTATGAAATGAATTTTTCTATGTTGTATTAAATATTCTTGAACCATTTACTCCTCATATCGCTTGAGAATTAAGTGAATATCTATTTAATTTAGAAAACTTAAGAAGTTTTGAAATTGATGAAGAAGCTTTAGTTTCAGACTATATTTCTTACGGTATTACAATTAACGGAAAAGTTAGATGTCAATTGGAAGTTTCAAAAGAAAACAATAATCAAGATTTTGTAATAGCTGAAGCAAAAAAAGTAGCTTCTAAATGATTAGAAAATACTCAAATTATTAAAGAGATTTTTGTGCCAAACAAAATTGTAAACTTTGTAGTTAGAGAAAAATAACATTTATTATTAAAAAAGTTATATTACACAATATAAAAATATAAAAGTACATTAAAATTTAGCAGTTTAAGAAAAAGAGTGCTAAAATTAATGTATATTTTAATTATGTAAAGGAGTTAAGATGCCTAAAAATGAAATTGATGTCAAAAATCAAACAGTAAAAAACCAAGCAAAAGAAATCAAGAAAATTCTTTACTTGGATATTGAATCTAAAAACAATGCACTATCATTCGCTGACCCTGCATACCATTGCCCAATCATTAACGATGGTGAAACAATGACTTTCAAAATTAGTGATAAATCACTTATAAAGCACCTTGGATTGAGTAAATTATTTACAAAGTACAACAATAGAGAAAAGGATTCAAAAAAGGATCAATTATTGATTGTATATACTAATTCGGAATTCCTTGCAGAAAAGCTACTCGATTCAAATAATTGATATTCTTCAAAATATAAAGCTTATATTGATAGTTATAAAGAATATCTCAAAAATACAAAACTTAAAGACATTTTACCGATGTCAACATTAGTTTCTGTAGAGTCTATTAAAACAGGATCAGGCGAAAATAGTGAAGTATATTTCCTTGAATTAAAAGCTATTTCAAAATACTGAGTAACTGGCTTAAATTTCCAAGTAGAAGAAGATGAAAATACTGAAGTTAATAACGAAGAAAATACTAATTTAATTGATGTTGTTTCAGCGAATATAGAAAAAGCTTCAAATAAAGAAGATATGTTTTCTCCAGCATTGCTTGAAAGAATGAAAGAATTAGAAGAAATCCTTGAATTACTTTCAAAAAATAGTGATGAATGAATGAAAATTCAGTTGATTTATTTATTTATGGAACAATACACCGCTGATGAAATAGATGCAATTAATACAATACTTTCTAAGCAAAAAATGAACGAATATCAACAATCATTTGCTGAAGATCCCATTAGATCATTTATAAAAATCCTAACTAATCTAGTCGCAATAACACCAAGAGAGAAATATAAGGTTTATAGCTCAGAAACAATTTCTAATCAGCTAAATATTTTAGAAAACATTTTAAGTATTACTCTCGAATCAGTTAGACTGTATGCTGAAAATACAAATAATATAAATTTGGTAAATGTTATAGATTCAATGAAATCAGACAAATTCTTCCAAACATACAAAAATATCTTAAAAACTAACGCTTGAGTACAAAAAGACTATGAATTTGAACTAGAAAATTCTAAAAATCTTGCTAATATGTTTTTACAACAAAGTGAAGAGCGTCCAGAATTAAAAGCGAAACTTGGCTTTATAATTTCATCATTTAAACCTATAGATAAGATGAAAACAAACAAATCATCAATTAAAAATTTGATCACAGAAGAACAAGTTGAAAAAGAATTAAATGAAAAAATTAAAACAAACTTAGATAAACAACAAAAAGAGTTTCTTCTACGTGAAAAAATGAAAGCTATTAAGGAATCACTTAGCGAAAATGATGAAAATTCTGATGATGAAGATGAAGAATTTAGCAAAATCTTAAAAGATCCTGTTCTGAAACAAATTTATCCAGATTCAGTTCTTAAATTAATAAAAACAGAAAAAGAAAAACTTAAAAATATGATGTCTGCTAGCCCTGAAGCAAATATTACAGCTACATACATCAATCAAATCAAGAAACTCCCTTGAAGAAAAGTTGAAGTTGAAACATTAGATATCAAAAAAGCCAGAGAAATTCTAGATAAAAACCACTATGGCCTTAAAGAAGTTAAAGAACGTATTATTGAATATCTTTCATTAATCATAAATCACAAAAACATCAATAAAACAGGCTCAGAGAAAGACTTAATTAACATTGATAATAAATCGCAAATTGACTTATCATTATTCAAAGAAGATAAAAATCAAAAGATTCAAAAGAAATTTAACAATGTACCTATTCTAACTCTTGTTGGCCCTCCTGGAACAGGTAAAACATCGCTTGCTAGAGCTATAGCTGAAGCACTAAATAAAAGCTATGTAAAAATTAGTCTTGGTGGTGTTCATGATGAAGCTGAAATAAGAGGACATAGAAAAACTTATGTCGGGGCTATGCCTGGTAAAATTATCAAAGCTATTCAATCTTCTGGTGTTTCAAACCCATTAATTTTACTTGATGAAATTGATAAAATGGCTAGTGACATCAAAGGTGATCCAGCTTCAGCAATGCTGGAAGTTTTAGATCCTGAACAAAACACAAAATTCCAAGATAACTATATTGAACATGAATATGACTTATCTAAAGTATTATTCATCGCTACAGCAAACTATTATGAAAATATTCCTGCTCCATTAATTGATAGAGTTGAGATTATTGAATTAAATAGCTATACTACTAACGAAAAAATTAAAATAGCTAACGAACACTTAATCGATGCAGTAGTCGAACAAGCTGGCTTAAAACCAGAACAATTCCAAATTAGTGATAAAACACTTGAATACATAATTAAACACTATACAGCTGAAGCTGGCGTTCGTGGACTAAAAAGACTATTAGATAAGATTGCTCGTAAAATTGTTACACAAATTGTAGATGGCAAAAAAATTGATAGTTTTATCATTGATGATAAAATTGCTACTGAATTTTTAGGTACACCAAAAATTAGCGAAAGCGAACAAGAACAAGAACCCCAAATAGGCTCTGTAAATGGTTTAGCATATACTTCAATTGGTGGAACTACTTTACAAATTGAAGTTTCTGCATTCAAATCAAAACAACCAGGCATTAAGCTAACTGGTTCATTAAAAGAAGTTATGCAAGAATCAGCTAAAATTGCCCTTTCATATGTAAGGTCTAATGCGGAGAAATTTGGAATTAAAGACTTTGAATTTGATGAATATGAAATTCACGTGCACGTTCCTGAAGGAGCAGTTCCAAAAGATGGCCCAAGTGCTGGTGTCACATTTACAACAGCCTTAATAAGTGCTTTAAGCAAAAAACCGGTTTCACCCAAAGTTGCTATGACTGGTGAAATTACTCTTAGGGGTAAAGTTCTTGAAATTGGTGGGCTTAAAGAAAAATCATTTGCTGCCTATAAAAAAGGCGTAAAAACCGTTTTCATACCAAAAGCAAATGAAAAGAATTTAGTTGATATTCCAGATGAAGTTAAAGAACAAATTACCTTTAAACCTGTTCAAACATATGATGAAATTTATGAATTCTTATTCGATAAAAAAGACTAAGATAAAACATGAGCTAACAGCTCATGTTTTCATTTAATATTTATTTTCAACTCTTTCGTGGTTCTTTTTGTTTTTTACGTAATATCATTTAATAATATCCTCATCAGAATAACCTAATAATTTAGCAACTCCAAGCGTCATAGCTAAGATCTCTCCAATGATATATTTATTTATGTTGTTTATCATACTACTTATAGCTTGAAATAACAAACATATTTGGTAATTGACATTATCTGATAGTATTAATGGTTCAATTTCTGGGTCAACATCATATTTGTATGCAAATGAACCCATAAAGTGTAAAATATCCGCAAATTCTTCCAATGCATTATCGTGGTCTATGCTTTTTTTAGCTTTTCAATATTTAAAGGTTTGTACTTCGTTAGCAAATTCGGCAGTTTCCACTAATGAGGCTAAAATTTGCATTATTCTGAAGTCTTTTACACTTATATTCGAATTAGAAGCATCAACATCATTACGTTGAGATATTTTTTCGTCTAATTCTTTTTGCATTTCAAAAATTTTTCTAAAATTCATATGTTTATTATACCACAGTGGCTATAAAATAGTTATTTCAGTAATTTATATCATAAATTAAAAAAATGAACTTGGAGTAGTTCATTTCTAAAATATATATAAAATAGTGTTTTTAGTAAATTATTTAATGTATTTTTTATCCATCACGCCAATATAAGGAATATTTCTAAGTATTTCCTTGTAATCAAGCCCGAAGCCAACTAAGAATTCATTTGGAGCAATGAAACCATAATTGTCCGCTACTAAATCAACTTTTCTGTTGTCAGGTTTATCTAAAAGTGTAAGAATTTTCAAAGATTTTGGTTTTCTTAATGAAAGCATTTTAGTAATTTTATCTAGTGTTATACCCGAGTCAATAATGTCTTCAACAATCAGAACATCTTTATCACAGATTTCTTCTGCGAGATCCATTATAACTTTGACATTACCAGTGCTTTTATGGCCACCTGCATAGCTAGAAGCGATCATAAAATCAAGTTTATGATCGACAGTTATATCTTTAATTAGTTGAGCTAAAAACGGAATACTTCCTTTTAAAAGACCAACAATAATTAATTCACTAGAATCTTTGTATGTTTCATTAACTCACTGTGCTAATTCTTTGATTCTTTTTTCTAATGCTTCCTTTGAAAATACAATTTCACTTATGCGATAATCCTGTTTCATAGTGTTATTTGTATTCTACTTGTAAAATTTTAATACTGTATTTTTGAGGAGCATCTACTTCAACCGTAGAACCAACTTTTGTGTCCATAATTGCCTTTGCAACTGGAGATTCGTTTGAAATTTTATTATTAAGCGGATCACTATCGTGAACACCCATTATAGTTACAACATTTGTTGTATTAGTTGCTAAATTTAAGTATGTAACTGTAGCACCAATTGAAGCTCTTTCATTTGATTTTGATGTAGTTGCTGATGGAATAACAAGAGATCTTTCAATAATAGATTCTAATTCTAAAATTCTACCTTCAACTTCACTTTGGCGATCACGAGCAGCGTCATATTCAGCATTTTCAGAAAGGTCACCTTGTGCTCTAGCTTCTTTTAAAGCAGCTTGAACAGCTGGTCTTTCAACTTCAATTAATTTTTTATATTCTTCTTTATATTTATCAAGAGTTTCTTGAGAAATATACATTTTTTCTTTAATGTGTCTTGCCATATCTACCTCTATAATTTATTATTCTTAATTATATATTAGTATGCTGAAAATCATTAGATTTTACAACATATAAAAACAAGTCTTTGTTTTTAGAAATTTCGTATCTAATATTTTTGCTTTTCAATTCTTTTGCAACTAGTTTTAAATCTTTTTTATTGAGTGAGTTTTGAATTACAATCATCATTCCGTTAGGATTTAACATCATGTAGTATTTCTTGTAGATTTCAAAATTAGTTTGATCTGAATTAATAACATATATTAAATCATATTTATTATCTTGAGATTCGTTTGTGTTGGCGAATAAAGGGGGCTCACTAATTTCGTTAGGAAATTTTATTACCGCTTCATTTCACTGCTTAGGATTAATACCATTTTTTTCAACATAAACTTTTGCTAATGTCATTGTTTTAAGGCTTAAAAAGGTATTTTCTAAATCTAGGCCAACTAATAAAACACTCTGAGCTTTATTTAAGTAAACTGTGTTTATTAATTGCATTAAATCTGCTTCTTTTAGTTTATTTGGAAAGGCTTCATTAATATATGCAGGTAATTCACCTAACTTTTTACCAATTTGCTCTTCTATAGCTTTTTCTGTTTCAAGCATTCTTTTTTTATCAATACTTTTTTTAATCAAAAGTGTTTTTATTCAAATAGCTATAAATGTTATAGTTCCAAGTAAACTAACAACAATAGCAGAAATAAACAAACCTAAGTTTAATTTATTTGATAAATCAATCCCCATAAATGTTTGAGAGTATAAAACAGCATTATTCATCAACATACTTCTTACCCCCATAGTTTAAATAATCAGATAATATAATAACTGCACTAAGTTTATCTTTTAGTTGTCTGGTTTTTTTAGATGATAAATTTCCTCCGTCTTTCAAAGTTCTTTCGGCTTTCATAGTAGAGCCATATTCATCGGTAAAATAGATGTTTTGATCAGGAAATTGATTATGAAGCATTCTAGCAAAATCTTCAACCATTGCTGTTCTTTCGCTTTTAGCTCCATTACTTCTAAGTGGATACCCTAAAACAAAACCATCGATTGAATTTTGATACTCTTTAATTATTAATTTGATTTTATCAATAACTTTTTGAAAGTCATTTTCTTCAAATTTTATAGTCTCTAGACCATTAGGAATAATTTCAAATATATCGCTAATTGCAAAACCACATGTCTTAGTACCTAAATCAAGTGCTAACTTACGCATTTTTAATTATTTCTCTTAAAATTAATTCAATATTATCATTTGATGAAACTTTCCCCATAGCTAAGATTGGAGAACCACCGCCCCTTCCGGATAATTTATCACAAATTAGTCTAAAGAATTTATTTGCATCAACAGCTCTAGAAGCTACGCATAATAAAGTTTGATCACCTTCAGCATTGCCAACAATAACAATTGGATTTTCTTCTTGATATTTGTCTCTAATTGTAGCTGCTACAACTTTTACTTGAGAGCTTTCAATGTTTAAATCTATATAAATGTTATTTGAACCGATTTTTTCAAATTCTACTGTTTCATAGTTAAATTCAACATTTGTGCTTGCTTTTAATAATGTTTTGTAATCTTCTCTAGCTTTTTCAATTAAGAATTCAATTTCAGCATTTTCTTCATCCAAGTTGTCATATTTTTTAATTGGTAAGTTGTATTTTGAATCAAATTCTTTATTTTTATTTACTATTTTTTCAAGATCATCTTTAAGTTTTGTATTCTTTTCTCGTAAGAATTCATTTACTAATTTATTGGAACTAACTGCTCTAAGTCTATAAATACCAGCTTGTTTTCTTTCAACTGCTGTAATTTTAAAGTTTTCAAGTTTGCTTGTATTGCTTAAGTGAGTTCCGCCACATAGGTCGCTTGTTATATTACCAAAACGAACAACTCTAATGTTTTTAGGGTCCATATATTCTTCTTCACCTATCGTCATTAAAGCACCAATTTTTTTTGCTTCTTCAATAGTCATAACTAAGTATTCTCTATTAACTTGTTTATTTATATATGAATACATTAACTGTTCAATTTCTTTAATTTGTTCTTCGGTTGGTTTTTCATCAGCTGGAAAGTCAAATGTTAGACGCTCTTCGTTATTATCTGAACCTAATTGCTCAATATGGGGTCCTAAAACTTTTCTTAAAGCACAGAAAACTAAGTGAGTGCCTGAGTGGTTTCTTTCAAGACCTAATCTAACTTCAGGATCTACATAACATTCAATTTCTTCGGAAGCATCAATTTTGCCTTCAATTAAGTGAATATGATTGCCAAATTTATCTTTAAAAACATCCAAAACCTTTATTTTATTGCCATTTTGGATCATATAACCTTTGTCATGTCTTTGACCACCACTTGTAGCATAAAACGGAGTTTTATCTAAAATTAAGTATGCTTGTCCATTGACTTTATCTATGAATTTTTCAGTATCCATTAATTTTAGAATTTTGCTATTTGAAGTTAAATCTGTATAACCAATAAAATTGTCTAATTTGCCTGTAATTAAGGCCAATGAGTTAATTACCTTGGCCATTCCACTAATCTTATCACCTCTTGAAGCTTCAGTATGTTTAGCTTTAGCGGTATTAAAACCAAGCATATCAACTGCGATACCTTTTTGTCTAAGAATTTCTTCAGTTAATTCAATAGGAAAACCATATGTTTCAAGTAGATTAAATGCAATTTCACCGCTAAATACCTTAGTATCATCATTAATATGAGATTCAAGTAACATTTTGCCGTTTTCAATTGTTTTACTGAATAATATTTCTTCATTCTTGATTTCTTTAGCTACCATTTTTGAATCATAATCATATGGCAAATTATCTTTAACAACTAAAACTAATTTGTATAAGAATAATCCTTTAATTCCTAATTGCATACCTTTATAACATGAACGTCGAATTAATCTTCTAATGATATACCCTCTACCAACGTTTGAAATTTTAGCACCGTCAGCAATTGCATTTACTACAGTTCTAACGTGGTCAGCAATAATTTTAAAGTTAGTATTAACTTCAGTTTGCTTTTTGTCTTTTGTAAAGTAGTTGTTAATATCATATTTTAAGTCTGTAAACTTTTCAATTTCGTGAATTATATTTATGAATAAATCAGAATCATAGTTTGTTGGAACATCTTGCATAATAGATGCAATTCTTTCAAGACCTGCACCAGTATCAATATTCTTTTGTTTTAATTCTGTATAGTTATTTTCACCATCATTATTGAATTGACTGAAAACAATGTTTCAAATTTCAATAAATCTATCATTTTCAATATCGTTTTTCAATAATTCAATGCCTCTAGAATCATATTTTTCACCACGATCATAGAATATTTCTGTACATGGACCACAAGGACCAGAACCAACGTCTCAGAAGTTTGTTTCTCTTGTGCCTTTAATTAAGTGAGATTCGTCAATTCCGTTTGCAAGTCAGTATTCTTTAGTATCTTGATCTTCTTCAAAATAAGTCATATAAAGTTTATCTTTATCAAGCTCAAGTTCATTAAGTAGAAAATCAATTCCAAATTCAATAGCTTCTTTTTTAAAGTAATCGCCAATTGAAAAATTACCAAGCATTTCAAAAAATGTATGGTGTCTTGATGTTACTCCGACGTTTTCAATATCATTTGTTCTTATAGCTTTTTGACTGTTTGTTAAACGAGGAGCAGGAGGTATTTTCTTGCCTGAAAAATAATCTTTTAAGGTTGCCACACCTGAATTAATTCAAAGCAATGATGGATCGTTAACAGGAACTAATGACTTACTTTCAACAATTAAATGTCCTCTTTTTTTAAAAAAATTAAGTCATTTATTTCTTATTTCACTTGATTTTAATGGTTTCATTTTAACTCCTTTAAAGATAGTTTTTGAACTGGCCTTTATAATAAATTTTTTCTATTGTGCCACCGCCTAAGCATTTTTCGCCGTCATAAAGCACAACTTGTTGACCAGGTGTAACCGCTTGTGCAGTTTCTGGATAGTACACTTTCATAGTATTATTCTCTAAAAATTCAACATGAACTTTAATATCTTTTTGTCTATATCTAAATTTGGCACTTAAGTTATTTTTATCAAAATCACTGTTATTCAATGTAACTCCTGAAGCTAGTAATTCATCGCTTGTTACGTACGAGATATCGCTTGCTGGAGCAACATATAAAATATTCTTTTTAACATCATGACCGCAAACATAATGCGGTTCCGTTTGGCCACCTAAATTTAAGCCTTTTCTTTGCCCTATAGTGTAATAAAAACAACCATCATGTTTTCCAATAATCTGATTATTTGTTATGTCAACTATATCTCCTGGTTTTGCAGGAATATAATTCTGTAAGAATTTTGTAAATCTTCTTTCGCCAATAAAACAAATTCCTGTCGAATCTTTCTTTTTAGCAGTAATTAAATCTAATTGTTCAGCAATTTTTCTTACATCTGCTTTTGAATTAAAATCAGCTAATGGCATAATTACTTTGCTTAGTTGCTCATGAGTTAATTGTGCTAAAAAGTAAGTTTGATCTTTGTCTAAATCTGCTGCTCTATATAGATGCCCATCTATTACTTTAGCGTAATGACCCATTGCTATATAATCTGCTCCTAGCTTATCAAAAGCATAATTTGCAAAAGCTTTAAACTTTATAAACTTATTGCACAAAATATCAGGATTAGGGGTACGCCCTTTTTCGTATTCATCTATAAAATTCTTAAATACGTCATTTCAGTACTCATTAATAAAGTCAACTCTATGTAGTTTAATACCTAATTTATTAGCTACAGATAAAGCATCTTGATAATCTTGCTCTTGCGGACAAACATCTTGAGAAATATCTTCATTACCCAATAAATCGTTATTCATTAAAGAGTCTCAATTACGCATAAATAAGCCTTCAACATCATATCCTTGCTCTTTTAAAAGATATGCACAAACAGAAGAATCTACTCCTCCTGACATACCTAAAATAACTTTTTTGTTCATGTTTTTCATAATTTAATTAAATTTTATATTAAAAATTTAATAAGGATAATAAAACGCACCAAAGACATATTAAAAATAAAAAATAAACCTTAATAAAATGGTTTAAACATTTCTGTAAGGTTCATTTAGTTTTACATAATTAATATTTTCAGTTGGAAATTTTT
This sequence comes from Mycoplasmopsis felifaucium ATCC 43428, assembly GCF_000687775.1. Taxonomy (GTDB): domain Bacteria; phylum Bacillota_I; class Bacilli_A; order Mycoplasmatales; family Metamycoplasmataceae; genus Mycoplasmopsis; species Mycoplasmopsis felifaucium. Next base: position 23,399 of record NZ_JHXS01000008.1, on the reverse strand, counting down.
GTTTTAAGACTGTAAATAAGTCATCAACGAAAACTTGTTCATCTAAATGGGGAATTTCTAGAATTGGTGCGTTTATTTCTTTATAGTTAATTCAATCACTTCATTTAGGATCGCTTGTAATAATTAAATCATAACCATCTTGAGTAAGTTTATTTACTTCAGTAATATATCCGCTACCTGATAAAATTGCTAACTTTTTAATTTTTTTATTGCTGTCAATTGGTAAATTTGTTCTCATAGATTTAAAGCCAAAGACATTTTTGATTATATTAACTAAAGCATTAAAAGAAATTTCTACATCTAAAACGCAAGGATAATTAGCCTCATATTGTTTTCTGTTTTCTCAAAAACCTAAGTGTTTAGCGATTTGATGACTGGTTCCTTCTTTATCATTATCATAGTTTGTATGAAAAGATAAAACATTAATTCTATGTTGTTTTAATTTTTCTAAAATTGCTGTTTTATAGGGGGCTTTGATATTTTCTGTTTCTCATGTTTCTTCAAATTTAAAAGGATGATGTGTCAAAATTAAATTTGAATTTGTTTGAATTGCTTTATTTAAAACTTCATTAGTTAAATCAATAGCAATTACAACACCTGTAAATTTTTCAGATAAATTAAACTTTACATTTCAACCACAAGGGTCTCACTCTTCCTTAAATTCAAGCGGAAACTTTTCAAATAAGAATTTTGTAATTTTTCTAAGTTGCATATTATTTTAAGAAATCTTTTAGATATCTACCACGATCTGGATTTGATTTGATTTTCTTCAAGATTTTATTCTCGATTTGTCTAATTCTTTCTTTAGAAACTAATCTTTCAGCAGCTAAATCATCTAATGAAGTAATTTCGTATTTTTTTCCAGTTTCTTCGTTAATTCCAACACCATAACGCTTACAAATTAAGACATATTCATCATCATCAAGTGTTTCTTTCAGAATTTTATCAAGCATTTCTACTAATTCTTCGTGCGAAGAATAATCTACAGGATTAATAACACTTTCATCTTTAACAAAATCGCTAAATGATGAGTCATTTTCTTTACCAATTTGCTTGTCTAAAGAAATAGGGTCAACATTAATTTTTCTAATGTATCTAACTTTTTCAGCTGTATAACCGTTTCCATATCTTTCAGCAATTTGATCATCTGTAGGTTCGTGACCTAATTCCTGTTGAAGTTCTCTTTCAATTTTTGTGATTTTGTTTATTGTTTCAACCATATGTACAGGTACACGAATTGTTCTAGATTGATCAGCTACTGCTCTTGTAATTGCTTGGCGAATTCATCAAGTTGCATATGTTGAGAATTTGAAACCTTTATTAACGTTATATTTTTGAACTGCTTTAACGATTCCAGCATTACCTTCACTAATTAAATCAATGAAGCTTAACCCTCTATTTTTGTATTTTTTGGCATTATTAATAACTAAACGTAAATTACGTTTAATAAGCTTATCTCTCGCTCTTTTACCTCTAAAGCCACCTTTGTCCATTTCAACAGCTAATTTTCTTTCTTCATCTGCACTTAAAAGCTCACCATATTTACCTATTCAACGCATGTATCATTTAACAATATCGTTAGTTTCGGTTAATTTATTTCTAAGGTCATCTTTTTTAATGTTTGAAGAGTTTGAAAGATCAACTTCTTCAGTTGTATAATCTTCAAGAACTAACAAGTCATCATCATTTTTCTTATTTTTTGATGCTTTTGTTGTGGTTTTTGTAACTATAGGTTCACTATATGATGATTTACTTGGGCGAGGTAGATCATCTTCATCGTCTTCATCATAACTTGAATCAACATAATCATCATCGTACATATATTCGCCTGTTTCATCGTCAAATCCGTCTGAAAAATCGGTGTACATTCCTAATGATCCATGATAGTCTGTATCATCATGAGAGTCAAAATCTTCATTCTTAGACTTAAGATTTTCTAACTCATAATCTGAAGTATTGTCTTCTTCATCTTTTTCTTCTTTTGTTACTTCACCATTTTCGTCTAAATCTTCTAATTCGGCGTTAAAATCATCTTCAGTTACATCATCTTCATCGCCTAAATCAGGTGCGTCCGATATTAAACCCTCTTCATTTAAGGCTTCAATAAAATCATCGCTATATTCATCAGGAACTTCAACTTGAACAGAATCTAAATAATCAAAAATTTCAGATTGATCAAGAGAAGATTTTTTTAATTTTTTAGCGTGTTCTTTAATTAAGTTAATCATTGGTTTTAATTCATTATTATTTGTCATATGACCCCCCATTTATTCGCTGGTTTCATTTGCTATTTTGTTCAGTCTTATACCTTTTTCGGCATTTTTTTGAATTAAAGGATTTTGACTTTTTGTGGCTTGGTTTTGAATAAATAAATTGTAATAATTTCTATCAAATCTTCTTGCCCTATTGATAATGGCTTCATAATCATTTTCTAACTCTTGAGGTGTTTTAGAATCAAAATGATTAAATTTCAAGAAGTCCGATGAATAATCTTTATATTTTATTCTAAGCATTTCTAAATCAGCATTAGAATTTCCTAATTCTTCTATAAAACAGCTATATAATGTTTTTTTAACATCATTTGTGTATTCCTCAAGTTTGATTGATGAAAGCGGTTTTTGTTGCATATCCCTTTTGAATAATTTGATTAAATCCGGGTGATACAAAACTAACAAAAGCACTTTTTCAATTCAGTCTTGTTGATTTTTTTGTTCATTCTTTTGTGCTAATTTTGCCTTATTATTCATTAAATAATGATCTACTACATCAGTATCTGTGTAATAAGGTTGCTGTGTATAGTCATCAAAATTAACTAATTCGTAATTTTCATCGTAATGATTTATTATATAACTATTTTCGTTAAAATCGGATGTATATTTATCATTATTAAATGTATTTTTATTTAAAGTTAAGTTAAGATCTTTATTGTATAAATCCTTAATTTTGTTCAAATAAACATTTGCAACATCTGAATCGAAAGTTTTTCAAATTGGATAAAAATCTTCACTAAATTTATTTCATTCAGCTTCAGTAATACTGATGTAATTCTTGACTAAAATTGAATGTTTACTTCTTAAAAAATCATACGAAAATTCTGAATAATCAATAGTATTGCTAATCATTTCAGTCAATTTATTAGCACCAAAATTATTTAAAATTTCATCTGGGTCATAACCTGTTGTATTCTTTACAACATTAATTTTTTTAGCACTTGAATATCAATATTTTAGAAGTGAAACTATTGTTTTATATGTTGCAAATTGTCCAGGTTCATCTCCATCTAAGAAGATCACAATTTTTTTGAATTTTTTCAGTTTTGCAATATGTTCTTTAGTTATCGCAGTGCCCATTAAACAGACTGCATTAGTAAAATTCGCCTTTGACAATGCAATTACATCAAAGAATCCTTCGGCTAGAATTAATTCATTTGAATTGGACTCTAATGCATTATTAAAGTTATATAAAATGCTTGATTTTTTGAAATATTTTGATTCTGAACTATTTATATATTTTGGTTTAGTGTTGTCTAGCACTCTTGCACTAAATCCAACAATTCTATTTTTTTCATCTCTTATTCCAAAAGTGACCCTATTTTGAAAAAAGTTTTCTTTTGAGGTCATTGAAATAAGGGAAGCTTCAGAAAGCACATTTAACTGCTTTTCTAGATCATCCTTAAAGATAGCTTCAAAAGTTAATGGATTATCATAACCAATATCAAACTTTTTGCAAGTTGCATAATCTAATTTTCTTTTAGAAATAAAACTTTTTAAACTTGTGTTTGTAGATTTAATGATTTCACTTTTAAAACATGAATTAGCTCTATCTAGAATTTCATAAACTTTTTGGTCAAATTCAGATAAATTATTATCTTCTTTATTATGAGAGGGATTATATTGAGTTTCATCAAAAGAAATACCCGCTTTATCAGCTAAATATTGAAGCGATTTTATCAGTGACCACTTGTTAAAAAGCATCACAAACCTTAAAGCATTTCCGCCTGTATTGCAAACAAAACATTTAAAAATTTGCTTACGAGTATCAATGCTTAAAGACGGGTTTGTATCGTCATGGAATGGACAAACAGCAGTATAATTATGGCCTTTTCGAATCAATTGTAAAAAACTACCAATTACTTCAACAATATCGTTTTTAGATACAATTAGTTCGATAGTTTGTTGTTCAACTCTTGCCATTTGCCCTCCTTTGTATATTTATTAAAACATTTTTAATAATTCATCTATAGAAACTCTAATTTGTTCCATAGAATCTCTGTCTCTTATTGTTACTGTGTTATTCTCTAATGTATCAAAGTCAATTGTTACACATTTAGGAGTACCGATCGAATCTTGTCTTCTGTATCTTTTTCCAATAGATCCAGTTTCATCATAAACAACTAAAACACCTTTATCTAAGAGTTTTTCGTAAATTTCATTAGCTTTACCTGAAAGTTTTTTCATTAAAGGCAATATTGCCACTTGATAAGGAGCAATTTCTTCATTAAAACGCATAACAATTCTAGTGTCATCTTCAGAAATTTTTTCTTCATCATAGGCATCAATAACAATAGCTAGCATTAATCTATCAAGACCCATTGATGGTTCAATTACATATGGAACAAATTTTTCATTTGTATTAGGGTCAAGATATTCAAGATTTTCACCAGTTGCCTTCATATGAGCATTAAGATCAAAATCGGTTCTATTAGCCACACCTAATAATTCACCTCATCCGAAAGGAAATTGGTATTCAATATCGCTTGTAGCACTTGAATAGTGACTTAATTCTTCATCATCATGTTTTCTAATTCTTATATTATCATTAGATAAACCAATTTTTTTAACGAAAGAAGCTGCTTTATTGATGTAATAGTCAAATGTTTCATTAGCCTTATCAGGATGACAGAATACTTCAAGTTCCATTTGTTCAAATTCTCTAGTTCTAAAAATAAAATTACCTGGAGTTACTTCATTTCTAAAACTTTTTCCAACTTGACCAATACCAATAGGCAATTTAGCTCTTGAAGTTCTTAAAACATTTTTAAAGTTTACAAAAATCCCTTGAGCAGTTTCTGGTCTTAAATAAATAGCACTCTTTTTATCTTCAGTAACACCTTGATAAGTTTCAAACATTAAATTGAATTTACGAATATCGCTTCAGATACATTTTGAATTATCATATTCTTTCAAATTTTCTTCAAGAAACTGTTTCATAGCTTCAAAAGTCATTTTTTCAGGAATAATATTTGGATCAATTTCTTGAATCAATTTATCGGCACGATATCTTTTACCATTAACTCTATTTTCAATCAATGGATCATTGAAATTTGATACATGACCAGATGTTACTCAAACTTGAGGATTCATTAAAATTTTTGAATCAATTAAAAAGTTATTATGCTCTTTAAAAATGAAATGGCGTTTTCACATTTTAGCAATATTATCTTTTAATATAGATCCTAGTGGGCCATAATCTCAAGTATTTGCTAAACCACCATAAATTTCACTACCTTGAAACACAAAGCCTGTGTTTTTTAAATGATTAACAATAGTTGTTATGTTTTTGTCAATATTTTTCATATTTGACCTCTTTTATATGTTTGTAATAAAAAATAAACAACAATAATAAAGATGGATACTTCTAGATTGTTGTTTATTGTACTTTAACTATTTACCAAAGAATACAATGCTATTTTGTGTTGCAATTTGAATAATAGCTAAAATTGTAATAATTACTAAAGTAATTAAAATTAATGATAATGTAGTAACTGCTGTGTAGTATAGTCAAGATGATTTTTTAGCTGGAACTTCTGGTTCTTTGTGGCAATCTTCACAATTTTCAAGATTGCATTCAAACATAGGTGTTTCAACTGATTCTTCTTTAGGTTCAATATATTCAACTACTGGAATTGTTTCAACTACAACTGGTTCTTCTTCAATAACTTCTACAACTTCTTCAACAACTGGTTCTGGTTGAGGTTCAACAGTAATTGTTTGAGTTGTTGATTGTGGAGTAGATTCAACTGTTCCAGAATCAACTAATGTAACTGAATATGTGCTTTTTACTGCAAGATATGGAATTGAATATGTATATTTGTCATATTGAACAAATCCAACGTGTTTAAGTTCAACTAAAACGAATGATGTTTCCCAAGAAACAGGAATTAATTTTCCATCATGTGCTGTGTAGAATGATTGGTTAGCGTATGAGTCTTCTAAAGTTTCATCTACAGTGATTTTTGCAAGAACTGCATTCATTTTTTCAACAAGTTCTTCATTAAGTTTTGAAGCAAGTTTTTGGTTTTTGTTTGTTAACGTTAATGAAATTAATTTAATAGCTTCTTCATAGTTATCAAAGTTTTCTTTAACTCTATTAAAGTCTTGTTTGCTTGATGTTTTTTCTACAAATAATTCTAAAACTTTGTCTAATTTCTTTGAGTATAAAGCAATTGAGCCAATAAAGTCATTTTCATTCAAGTTGTGAATGTATTCGTATGTAACACCTTCAAGTTCTTTAGCATATGATTGTCTTAATAAGTCAATTTTGTTTGCTAATTCTTCATAAGCAACATCTTTGTTTGCTAATTCAGCTTTAAGACGTTCAATATCTTCATCAGCCACCTTGTTATTTGCAACTAATTGGTCTTTAAGAATGTTAATTTGATTTTCAAATTGAATTCTTAACGCGTCAACATCTAAAACATCTTTAGCTTTTCTCTTTGAAATTTCAAGATTTGCTGGGAAGTATGTATATGGATCAGAAATTAAAATAAAATCTTTTCCTTCAACTAATTCACTAACTCTTCTTCTCGCTAATACACGATCTCTTTTAAAGTTTTGAGGATTAATGTAAAGTTCTTTACACATTCCTTCGTATGATGCTTCACCATCAAAACCTGCTACTTTAATGTAGTAATATCATTCATTTTTTTCAGGATCTGAATCAATAGTTAATTGACCAGCAAAAATTCTGTTATTATCTTGGAATCAAACTGCTGTTTCAAAATCTAATCCCATAAATCAATCAAGAGCTTCTTGACGTGTTTTAAATTTAGCTAAACCAGCTTTAACTTTAGGGTGTTTTAAAAGTCAAGGGTATTCAGCGTCCATTTTTGGTTCGTATGTACAATTTAATCTTTTCATATTATCTCCTTGGATAAATGCATTTTATATATTTAACGCATATTTATATGCTTATTATATAATAAAAATGATTTTTTTGATTTTTTTAGAAAAAAATATCATTTTGCCAAAATATCATATTTATAGCATTATTGGTTATCTAATAAACAATAAAATTTAAATAATAATGAATAAAAATTCTTAAAAAGCATAAATATAATCAAAAACATTTATAAAATAGCTTTTTTAGTAAAAGAAATTATCAGCAAAATAAGCATATAACTATTTATTAGATATTATGTCGCATTACAATTAAAACTATATAATAGATATATGATAAAAAAAGGTGACATTCTTAATGGTTTAGTAAAAGAAATCAATGAACATGGAATAGTTGTAAAAACCTTCAATAATATTAGGTTTTTTATTCCATATAGTTTAGTAAGTGATTTTAAAAAATTTAGAAATGAATCATATTTTGAAATAAATCAAAAAATAAATTTTGTAGTGGAATCATACGAATTTGAAAAATTTAGTGGTATTGGAAATTTCAAAATAAATCATCCGGTATTTTGTAGATCTCCTTTCAAAAATTCAATAAAAGAAACTAAAGGTGGATTTTATAATTTAAAAATTAAACTTGATGAAACGATTGAAAGCTACATTCAAAATAAGGATATCTAATGGATAGAGTAGATATAAAATTTATAAACTTCTCGCCAGATTTTAAAAATGAAAGTTTAATCAATCGCAGTGCAAAATTATTTAAAGATATTAAAACTAAAAATGTTAATGGATTTGAAAATTTCGGTTTTCATGAGCTAGCTTTAAATTTTGATAGTGATAATGTCAAAGAGTTATACAGATTTAGTAAAGGTATACATAATTTAAACACCAAATATTTATTTATATTTTGCAAAAGTAATGATTTATTAAATTTTAAAGCTGCCAATACTTTCTTATTTAAAAATGACATACTTGCAGATAAGAAAATACAATACTACTTCATTAATAATGATGAACCTTATTTGTTCCAAAGAATGCTAAAAAAATATTCTAACTTAATAAAAAATAATAGATCTTCGTTCTTATTCATCGGACACGATAAATACAGCAAACATACAATAGAATTAATCAATACAATTTTGGATAATCTAATGAAAGAATACGGAAACACACAATATTCCAAGAAATGCTTTTTTATAGGTAAAAGAGAACTAGAAGAACAATTAGAATTCGTTCGTATTAGTGAAAAAAATCGCATTGTAATGCCTGATATTTTGACGCCAAACTACGCATTTTTTGCAGAAAGTAATTTATTTTTATTACTTTTAAAGGGTTGTAACTTATTATCTTTAGTTGAAGGGTATCAAACCAGTAGCAGATTGTGTAATAGCGAAAACATAGATGAAAATTTAGCTTTTAAATATGGTTATGTTTTGCATTCGGAAAATAAAAGCTATACCTATAATTTTTTAAGTTCTGATAATCCAATTATGTCTGATACACTTTATTTACAGGCAAATATAACAAATTTATTGTTCCATAAGCTTAATACATTTACAACAAGTTTTATAATGCCTGAAGCCGCTTATACATATGGACAATTTATTATTGATAATAGTAAGAAGGTTTATTTAACACATTATAAAATACTTAATGAACAGTTTGATTATCGTCTTACAGATGAGATAAATATCAAAGATAACATAGATAAAGTTGGTTTTACTAGAATAAGTCAATTTAAAAATAGTATAAATCAAGGACTGGAAGATATTTACAGCAATGTAATTTCCTTAAATTGCTGTATTATAACCCTTTTGGATAACACTGCTTATACATTAGGCTCACTTATTAGCTTGATCTATTGAGCTAATATCTATCAATCATATTTAAACAAACAGAATCCATTTGATTTTGAATACTAAGGAGAAAAATGAAAACATTAGACATTAATATTACAAACGCAGTTAGCGAAACAGAAATTTTAAAATTACAAGATAAAGTTTGAAAAATTCATAACAGTGTAATGAATAAAACTGTTGATGAAAAAGACTGATTAGGCTGAATTGATTTACCAAATAAAATTAATGACCCTGAAATTAAAAAAATTAAGGACGTTGCAAAAAATCTTAAAATCCAAAAAATCGAAACATTAGTTGTTATTGGAATTGGTGGAAGTTATTTAGGAACAAAAGCAGGATATGAATTTATTTATGGTCCATACTCAACTAAAAAGCCAGATATTGAACTTGTTTTTGCAGGTAATTCAATCAGTAGTGAACAATTAGTTTCATTATTAAAATATGTTGAAAACAAAAAATTTGCCATTAACGTAATTTCAAAAAGTGGAACTACTTTAGAGCCTTCAATAGCTTTTAGAGAATTTAGAAAATTACTTGAAGCTAAAGTGGGCATAGAAATGGCACAAAAATTAATTATTGCAACAACTGATGCTAAAAAAGGAATTTTATTTGAATTAGCTTCTGCCAAAGGTTATGAAACATTTGTAATTCCTGACAATGTTGGGGGTCGTTTTAGTACACTGAGCCCAGTTGGATTATTCCCTTTTGAATGTGCTGGAATAAATATTGATGAAATGTTATTAGGTGCTCAAGAAGCTAATAAAAATGCTAATAAAGAAAACATTTTAGAAAATGACGCTTATACTTATGCAGTATCTAGACATATATTATCTAAAAAATATCAAGTAGAAATGTTCGCAAGTTACGAACCAAAAATGTCATTCTTTGCCGAATGATGAAAACAATTATTCGCGGAAAGCGAAGGAAAAGACGGAAAAGGTTTATTACCTACAAGTGCTATCTTTTCAACTGATTTGCACTCAATCGGGCAAATGATTCAAGATGGTGTTAAATTATTATTTGAAACTGTTTTGTTCGTAAAAAATCCAATTGACGATCTTACCTTTAAAACAGGTTCAGAAGACCCAGACAAATTATCATTTTTAGACGGCAAAACATTACACGAAGTTAATAAAGCCGCATATCAAGGAACTTTAGAAGCTCATTCTAAAGTTGGAAATATTCCAAATATTGTTATTACATTCGATTCATTTAATGCTTACACATTAGGATACTTATTCCAATTCTTTGAAAGAGCTTTAACAATAAGTGCATATTTACTTGGAGTAAATCCATTCAACCAACCTGGAGTAGAAGTTTACAAAGCAAGTATGTTCAAAATCCTGAATAAGGATAAAAAATAAAATGCCTGAACTTCCAGAAGTTAGAACTGTCACAACTCAATTAGTTAAATTAGTTAAAAATACTACTGTTACAAACGTAGAGGTATTTTTACCAAAGCTGCTTAAAAACTGCAATATTGAACAATTTAAAAACTATCTAGTTAATGAAAAAATCCTTTCCGTATATAACATAGGTAAGTACATTATTTTTAAGCTTTCAAATGATAAAAATTTAATTAGTCATTTAAGAATGACTGGTAAATATTTTAATGATAAAATTGAAGGAAAAATCCGAAGAAATCATGACTACGTTATATTTAAATTAAATAATCATACAGACCTTATTTATAACGATTATCGTCAATTTGGAGCTTTCTATATTAAGAACACTAATGAATTATTTATCACTAACCCATTAAATAAACTAGGCAAAGAGCCATGAGATATTAACACAAAAGAGCTATACGATAGTGTTAAAAATAAAAATACTAATGTTAAAACGTTATTACTAGATCAAAACTATATTCTTGGAATTGGTAATATTTATGCTAATGAGATATTATTTGAAGCTAAAATTAATCCAGAAGCTAAATGTAAAGATATTAATTATGGTGATTGATTAAATATAATTGAAATATCTAAAGATATTTTATCAAATGCTATAAAACACGGTGGCTCTACAATAAATAGTTATTCATCTGTAAATGGTATTGTCGGAAACTACCAAAACTTTTTAAAAGTACATATGAAAAGTGGTAAAAAATGCATAAAGTGTGATAATATAATATCTAAAAAATTAATAAATCAAAGAATGACTTATTATTGTCCAAATTGCCAAAAATAGTGTAAAAAAGGAATATAATCAAAATATGAAAAGAAAAATTATAGATCTGCATGGTTTAACAGTTGATCAAGCAATCTCTGCTGTTATTCTAGCGTATGATGAAGCTTTTGAAGATTATTGCGATGAATTACAAATAATTACAGGCCACGGCTCTGGTGCATTAAAAATAAGCATTGAAGATTGATTAATTAAAGAAAATAGTTCGTATTATGAAGATAAACAAAGTGCATCATTCATAGTCAATATTAATGATGACTTTGGTGATGATTTATACGATGATAAATACAATTAAAAATGTTAGCCTAGGCTAACATTTATTTTATAGTTCTGAATCATTATCAGAAGTTTTTAATTCATTTGCATCATTAACTTTTTTCTCATCAATTTTAAGAGTAACATCAAGACCAAATGGGGCTAAGAGTTGAATTAATAAATAAACTAAATAGAAATCATCAATAATTTTATTAGTAATTATATCAACAATTTCAGGGGCTTTTAATGTGTATGATGAAAATGCTAAGTCAAATAGTTCACAATTAGTATCAAACCAGATAAATGCTTCTTGATTTCTTAAAACTAATGAAAGAGATTTAATTGAATTTTTCTTTATGTGTTGCTTTTTGGCTGGATTGTAAATGTTAATTGAAGTAATAAATTCATGTAATTCTTTAAGGTATTTTAAATTATTTTCATCTTCGAGTCATTCAGATAATAATACATTCCGTTTAGCATTCAAAACTATTGAATCAAATTGTTTATCTAATTCTATTTTGAATAATTCAGCAGATGAGTAATTATTATTTGCATCAAAAAGTGTAATATTAAAATCTTTATTTATATTTAAAATTTTTGCAGCTATACCAAATCTTCTAACATTTTCATCAAGTTCAACTCTTGATTTATATACATTTGCATTATATTTCATTATTTTTTTGAAAGTTTTATTATCTACAGAAGAAATATCAACTCAAGAATTATCGTGGTATAAAAGATTTTGTAGCTTGAAATATTGGTTTTTTGTAGTCGCTTCATACAATTCATATTTACCTAAAACTAAATTATAATTTGCTAAATCAGCAAAATTACTGGTGTTTTTGTAAAAATTAATTGGACTATAATTAATTATTTTTGCTCCCATTTCATTAAAATCATATTTAGGGTTTAATCCAATATATTTGAATAAATAATCAATAATATTTCTACCATTAAACGATAGAATCACATCTCTTTTTAACGAAATTCTTTCTCTTTTGGCAATAACATAACAGACACCACAAATTAACGAAATAGCCAAAGAAATAGAATACATAGTTCAAAAGAATGGTTTAGAATTATCAAATAATCAATTACCTTTTTTAAGACCTAAAGTTGTATAAATATTTAATGAAACAGTAGAAAGTAAAAGTGCAACACCAACAATAAATAAAATTAATGTTGTCAAAAATCCTACTGTAGCAAACGAAAGTCTTTTAGCGTTTTCTTTTTGTTTGAAGAAGGTATTAATTTTGCTTTCAGTAGCGTTTTTAATAGTTGTATATTGTTGCTCTCTAAACTTGTCTTTTGAAAGAATTAAATTGTAGTTATTCATCTCGCTCCTCTTGTTTGAAATATATTTAACTATATAATTATGATTATAATATTATTATCTTAAAATAAACATAAAAGGGTTGAAATGAATACAGAAAAAATTGCAGAATTAATTAAAGAATTAACAAATAAAATTAATACTTGAAATATTGAGTATTATGTTCATAACAATCCAAGCGTTAGCGATTTTGAATACGATAAAGCTCTTTTAGAACTTGAAAAATTAGAAGCAGAAAATCCTGAATTAATTCAAGAAAATTCACCAACAAAATTTGTTGGTGGTTTTGCCGAAAACAAGTTTAAAAAAGTGCTGCACGAAAAACCTATGTTGTCTTTATCAAAAGCATATTCATATGAAGATATAGAAAAATATTTAGAAAATATACTAAAATATGTTCCTCTTGAACAACTTGACTTTAGCATTGAACCTAAAATTGATGGCTTAAGCATTAGTTTGAAATATATTAATGGAAAACTTGTTCAAGCTACTACTAGAGGTGATGGATTAGAAGGTGAGGATGTTACTGAAAATATTTATCAGATCCGATCTATTCCTAAAATAATTAACTATGCCAATAATTTAGAAGTTAGAGGAGAGGTATTCTTATTCAAAAAAGATTTTGAAGAAATTAACCTAAAAATGCTACAAAATAGCGAAAAAGCATATGCAAACGCTAGAAATATAGCAAGTGGAACCCTTAGACAACTCGATCCAAAAATAGTAAAAGAAAGAAACTTAAGCACTTATTTATATGAGTTAGTTGACCCTGAAAGGCATAATATCCATACACAAGAAGAAGCCATTAAATTTATGAAGAATTTAAACATACCAACTAATCCATATGAAAAAATAGTTGAAATTGAAGATTTAGAGGAAGCAATTGAAAACTTCGGCGAACTCAAAAGCCAATTACCTTATGATGCCGACGGCTTAGTTATAAAATTGAATAACCTTGATTTATGAGATAAATTAGGCAAAACAAGCAAATTCCCAAAGCATTCTATTGCATTTAAGTATGACATAGAATTTGCTATAAGTACTATAAAACAGATTTATACAACAGTTGGTAGAACTGGAAAAATAACATATGTGGCTTCTTTAGAACCAGTTGAATTAAATCAAACAATAGTAAGAGCTGCTACACTTCATAATTATAATTTTATAAGTAATCTAAAGATAAACATTGGTGATGAAGTTAAAGTTATTAAAGCTGGCGAAATAATACCTAAGGTTATTGAGCTAGTAATTAAAAATACACAAGATATTTTTAATAAAGTTCTAAGCTGTCCTTCTTGCGATAGTAATTTAGTTGAAATTGATGATAATGTGGATCAATATTGTATTAACAATTTATGCCCAGATAAAAATATTAATATGATAAGCCATTTTTGCGACAGAAAAGCTTTAAATATAGTTGGTTTTGGAATTTCTACTGTTAAAGATTTATATCCAAAATACATTAGAAACATTGTTGATATTTTTAACTTAAATGAATATAAAAATGATCTAATTCAGCTTAATAGATATGGTGAGCAAAAGGTTAATAATCTGCTCAATAATATTGAAAAAGCAAAAAACAATCCTTTTTATAAAGTTTTATTTGCTTTAGGTATTAAACACATTGGAATTAGAGCTGCAAAACTTATTTCAAAACAATATGGCTGTTTTACAGATATTTTAGAAGATAAGGAGCTAGCGAAAATAAATGATATTTTGAACATAGGAACTAAGATTCTTGAAAGTTTAAAAGAATTTGTTCAAAATGAAGATAACATACAAGTACTTCTAAAATTAGATGAATTTTTTTCTTATTCAAGCGATAAACAAATCAAATCAGATTCATTAAATGGATTAAGTTTTGTAATTACAGGTAAATTAAGCCAACCAAGAGATTATATAGCTAATTTAATTGAAGATAACGGTGGTCATGTTCTCTCTGCGATATCTAAAAAAACGAACTTTTTAGTTGCTGGAGCAGATGCTGGAAGCAAGCTAAATAAAGCGATAGAGTGGAATATTTCCATATTAAGCGAAGAAGATTTTTATAAAATGCTAAAAAAATAGCCTTATGGCTGTTTTTTAGTCTCATAAAATTAGTTTTGCTTATAATATTAAATATTAATTTAATAAGCAAAGAAAAGAGGAAACAATGAAGAAGTTTATTATTATAGGAAACTGAAAAATGAATAATACTTTCACTGAAACTCTTGAGTTTTATAAAGAATTTGCTTCAAGATTAAAAAAATTCAAAAAAACTCACAAAGACTTAGAACAATACATTGATAATAATACTTTCGCAATCGCTCCCGCTCACTGTAATTTGGCGGCTTACTGTTTAAATAAAGCTAAACAATTAAAACTATGCAGTCAAAATATGTCAAGACATGACGATGGAGCCTATACTGGAGAAGTTAGTGCTAGAATGCTTCAAGACTTAAACGTGTCCTATGCTTTATGTGGACATTCAGAAAGAAGAAAATACCATTCACAACACGAAAATGATGAAATGATTAACAAGAAAATTCGTCAAGCAGTTAAATATAATATAACTCCAATTATTTGCATAGGTGAATCTAAAGATGATAGAGACAATAATAGAACTGAAGAATCTTTACGCAGACAGTTAAAAGCTTTACTTAACGAAGTTAATATTGATAAAGTTATAGTAGCTTATGAACCAGTTTGAGCTATTGGTACTGGAGAAACACCTACAGCAAAAGAAGTTCAACAAGCTAGTGAAATGATTCACAGATTAACATCGCCTAATGTTCCTGTTTTATACGGTGGAAGTGTAAATATTAGCAATATTAGCGAATTCGCTAATGAACCCGATATTAATGGTTTTTTAGTAGGTGGTGCTAGCTTAGATATTGATCAATTTTTACAATTAATTAGCGTCCATTCAACAAATGAATAAAAGATCCTTTTAAAGGATCTTATTTTATTATTTTAGGAAGTATCATAATAAGAATAAAACCATAGCAACGACAACAAGAATTAAAACAGATATTGCGGAACTTAAAATAATATTAGCTTTTTTCTTATGTGTTTTATGTACCAAATATTCCGGAGTATAACCAAAGTATTCTTTTGTTGTTTCTTTAGTATTTTCATTTGTGTTAAGCTCATAAACTTGATTTTGAAATTCTTTTAATTCAGGAATTTCTTCAAGTTTTATTTCATCAAGTTTTAAGTCAGGAATTTTGTATTTTTCAACTTTAATATAGTCTGTGTTTTCATTATTTAAATTTTTTTCATATTCATCAATTTCTTCAGTATTTTTAACTGCTTTATATAGTTCTAAATAGGAAACTTCATTATTTAAATATTTCTCTTTCATTTCCTTCAATGAGGCTTTATTTATAGCGATATTAGATTTTAAAATTTCACTAATAATTTTAAATATTCTAGCATCTCTGCTTTTATGATCTATAGACTTTTCAATAGTTTTATTTTTAATTTCTCATTCTGGAGAAAAATATTTATAAGGATCATTTAAAATTATGTAATTCATTTCTTTTAAAGATTGTTTTATAGTGTTTTTGGCAAAATCTCTATTCAGTAAATCTGGATCAATTAAATAATCCTTGCATAATTTTTCATATTTTTTAAGGTCTGATTCAGGGCAAACTTTAAGGGTAATATTAGCTTCATTTTTTGCATTTTTAGGCCCAAAAAAAGTTATTTGAGCTATTTTAGCATCGCTTGAATTATAAATTTCAATTAAGCTAGGTATTTCAAAACTTAAATATCAGTTTAAAGCATCTAGACGACTGTTAAAACAGGCTAAGTTATTATCGGCTCTTAAGTTCTTTAAAACTCATGGATATTGATGAGATTTTTTGTCATATATAATAGTTACTTTTTTCATAATTAACTCCAGTTTTATTATCTATAAATATTTTAAAATATTTATATTGAAAGTGTATAAAATTTACTAATTTAACTATAAAATAATAAAAAAGAGCAATCGCTCTTTTAAATTTGGATTTTAGTAACCACTTGTTGATTCTTTACCTTCAACAATAGCAACTGATCTACTTGTACCGAAACGAGTAGCACCTGCTTCATTCATTTTGATCATGTCGTCTTTGTTTGAAATACCGCCAGCAGCTTTAATTAATAATGAATCTCCACAAACACTTTTCATTAATTCAACATCGTGTAAGTTTGCACCTCTTGATGAGAATCCTGTGCTTGTTTTAATAAACTCAGCACCTGAAGCCATAACGATTTCAGTTGCTTTTTTGATTTCTTCATCTGTTAATAAGGCTGTTTCGATAATAACTTTTAATACATGACTTCCACAAGCTTTTTTAACTTCTTTAATGTCATTTAATACGTAGTCATAATCGTGGTCTTTCATTTTACCGATTTGAATAACCATATCAATTTCGTCTGCACCAGCTTTAATAGCTTCAGCAGCTTCAAAAGCTTTACAGTTTGTAAGCATTGCACCTAATGGGAAACCGATAACTGATGTAATTCCAACACCTGTACCAGCTAATTGTTCTTTAGCGTATGGAACATATGATGAATTAACACAAATAGTTTTAAATTTGTATTGTTTTGCTTCAGCGATTAATTTATCAATATCTTTTTTAGTTGCATCAGCTTTTAAATATGTATGGTCAATCATTTGATTGTAGTTTATTGACATTTTTCTCCTTAAGTAAATTTTCTATTGTAATTTATCAATAATAATTTTGTTTTCTGTTTGAGATTTAGCAATTTTGTAGGCAGTTGCTAATTCTTTTAATAAGTTTTCATCAATTGGATTTGATGAGTATAAAGTAAATAATTTGTCACCTTTGTGAACTTCGTCATTAGTTTTCTTATGAAGTGTAATTCCAGCTTCAAAGTCAATAGAATCTTCTTTAGTAGCTCTACCTGCACCAAGTTTCATAGCAACAATACCAAATGTTAAAGCATCATAAATATCTAAGTATCCGTTTTCGTTAGCAATAACATCTAATGAGTATTTAGGATTTCAGAATTTAGGATCTTTTAAAGCTTCAACGTTTCCGCCTTGTAATGCAACAAATTCATAGAATTTATCAAGGGCTTTACCGTTTTTAATAACTTCTTCAACTAATTTGATACCTTCTTCATGTGTTTTAACGATTTTAGCTTGTTCTAAAATTGTTGCACATGATGAGTAAACTAATTCATTAAAGTCCTTAGGTCCTTTACCTTGAAGTGTTCAAATAGCTTCTAAAACTTCATTTTTGTTACCGATTTCACACCCAATTGGTCTTGACATATTTGTAATTTCAGCTCTTACATCTACACCCAATTCTTTACCGATTGAAATCATTGTTTTAGCTAATAATCTTGCGTCATCAGCATTTTTCATAAAGGCACCATTGCCACATTTAACATCAAGTAAGATAGCATCACTACCTGTAGCTAATTTCTTAGACATAATACTTGAAGCAATAAGCGGAATAGATTCTACACAGTTAGTAACATCTCTAAGGGCATAAAGTTTTTTATCTGCAGGCACTAAAGCGGCACTTTGACCAATAACGGCTATTTTGTGTTCTTTAACTTGTTTTTTGAATTGTTCATCCGTTAATTCAACAGTGAAACCTGGAATAGATTCTAATTTATCAATTGTTCCACCAGTATGGCCTAATCCACGTCCTGACATTTTGGCAACTGGTGCACCTAAAGCGCCAACGATTGGAGCAACAGCAAGAGTGGTTTTATCACCAACTCCACCTGTTGAGTGTTTATCTACTTTAATTCCTGGAATTGAACTTAAATCCATAACATCACCTGAGTGCATCATTACTTTTGTAAAGTAAGCTAATTCGGCAGGTTTCATTCCTTGGAACATAACAGCCATTAAGAAAGCTGCCATTTGATAGTCAGGAGTTTTTCCAGCAACATAAGAACCTAATAAGAAGTCGATTTCTTCTTTAGTTAGTTCTAAACCGTGTCTTTTTTTATCAATTAAGTCAACAACACGCATATTGTTCTCCTTTAATTAATTTATTTTAGTATTCTAAAGCTAATTCTAATGCTACTTTCATCATGTCTTTGAAAGCAGTCTGTCTTTGTTCTGAAGTTGTTTCTTCGTGTGTAATTAAGTTATCACTAATTGTTAATAAACAAGCAGCTTTTTTACCTAATTTTTCAGCGTTTGTGAATAATGCGAAACTTTCCATTTCAACACATTCAGCACCTGATTCTTTAATTCTTTCTTCAAGAGGTACTGATGCATAGAAAACGTCTGATGAATGAGTTCTAACTTCTTGAACTTTAATACCTAATTTATCAGCAGCTTTTAAAATTTCTTCATTTAAGTCTTTGCTTGGTAATGCAACGTTTGATTCGTCATTTAATACTAATCTTCTGAATGCATTACTATCTGCATAAGCTGAACTAACTAAAACTGTGTCATATAAGTTTAAGTCTTTTGTGTAAGCACCAGCTGAACCAATTCTAACGATTTTTTCTACACCGTAGAAGTTGAATAATTCAAAGCTGTAGATACCGATTGATGGACAACCCATACCACTAGCAGCAACTGTAACTGGATGACCTTTGTATGTACCTGTGTACATAAATACGTTTCTTACTGTATTAACTAATTTATAGCCTTCGTCAAAAAATGTTTCAGCGATAAATTTAGCTCTTAATGGGTCACCTGGCATTAAAACTAATTTTGCGATTGAGCCTTGAGGGGCATTAATGTGTGGTGTCATAATATTTCTCCTTTAATATGTTAATGTTTAATATAAATTAATATGATATCTTCAATAGAAATCTGATAATTATTGTGCGATTTATATATTATTAGAAGATAAATAAGCTAATATATAACTTACATTTATATTCTAACATAATAATTATTATTCGCACGTGCATTGTTGCGGAAGGTTTTAAAAGAATTAAACAAAAATTCCTGCAATTTGCAGGAAAATTATTATTTTTATTAAATAACTATAAATTAGTCTTTTTTGTCAAAAAAGTTATTATCAATGAAACAGAAATTATATATTTCTTCTTTAGCTTTAAGCATTACTAAGTCTGACTTATTTCATTTATTATTTTTGATAAAGTAGTCTTTTGCCTTTGTCTGATCTAAATTCTTAGGATTTAAGATTAAGCTGAAAGCATCTTTTTCATTGTAATTGTTCATATTATGATTTTTAATATATTGAATAAATCCATCTACATCTTTTATACCTATAGAACAGGCAAATTCGTTAATTTTATTCTTAGTAGATTGTTCTTTATAATTGTTAATATAGTCTAACAATGTGTAATCTGGATTAATTTGTGTTTTACCACTTTCAATATCTTGAATTATTATTTTAACAATTTCACTATCTTGATCAGAAAGTCTTTTTAAAACAGATTTAAATTCTTGTAATTTTTTAGAAATTAGTTCTTTATCAGTAGCATTTTTTTCTCGTGAAAGATATCAATCATTAAAGAATTTATTACAGTATTCAACATCTATTAATCCTGTATCAATTTGTAGAAGTGATGAAGCAATATCATATGCGATTTGATGTTTTTGATCACTTTCGGTTCCCATGTTGGTAGCTAAACTTTTATATCTTTGAAAGACTGTTCTATAGTCATTTTCGTCAAAATTCATTTTAACAGTTTCGCTTGATAATGAATTATCAGGATTGTATTCATTTTTATTTCAATTAAATCCTTGAACTTTAGCGGCTTCTAAAAATTTACTAAATTGATTAAATGTTTTAACAAAAGCTCTTTTATCAACTATATCAGCTGGAACAGTTTCAAAATTTTCAATATTATTTCTTTCAAAAATACTTTTAATTTCACAGAATAAATCATTTAGATTTTTCAAATTATCCTGTAATTTAGGTACAAAAATACCTTGAGGTTTAAAACCAGAATATGTTTTAAATGCTATATCAATTTCTTTATCCATTTTATGAGGCCGGCGATAAAATTTAATTACTCCATAAGGCTTACCTGAATAATTTCCAAAAATACGGTTAGTTCTTGAAAAGGCCTGTATTATATTTTGCATTTGTAATGTTTTGTCTAGATATAATGCATTAATTCATTTAGAATCATATCCAGTTAATAATTGGTCAACTACAATTACTAAATCAATTTGCTGTGATTTTCTGTCTTCTTTATCTATATCAAAATATTCAATTTTATGAGCTAATCTAGCAAGTAAATCACTTTTAAATAACGTATCAAAATCTCTAGGATGGAACAAAATTCCAAAATTATTTTTGTATTCTTCTAGAATTTCAACAACAGCATCCTCTTTATATTCTCAACCGTCTTTATTATCATCAGTTAAACTAAATAAAGCAGTGAATTTAATTTCAGGATAAGTTCCATCGTTATTATCTCTAAAATATTTAAATAGTTTGAAATATTGAATGGCATCTGGAATCGAAGAAACAGCTAATAAACCGTGAAATTTTTTCTCATCACTAACATGATTTCATTTACTTAAAATACTTTTAACAACTTGATATGGATGCGACTTTTTCAATTCATATTCATATTTTGCCGGATCACTTATTTTTAACTCTTCATTAGGAAAAGCATATTGAGAGTTCGGAATCATATCTTCAATTCCATCAATTTTTTTGCCAGTTAATTCATCAATATAACCGACCATCGGGATAGATTTTTCTCTTACATATTGATTGTAAATTTGATATTTAGATTCATCATTATAAATTTCATCAATATTATTAGTTTTACATTTTTCAAAAGCTATTGCCTTTCTAAGCATCATATCATCAAAAGTAAATACCTTGTACGGGTCAAAGCCTAAAACATTTTCATCTCTTATACCATCTGCGATACTATATCTATGCAATTCATCACCAAAAACGTCTGCAGTTGTATTCATTTTAATGCTATTTTCATCAAAGATAGGTGTACCAGTAAAACCAAAATATAGGGCTTTTGGGAAAGTATCTTTAATTTTTTTATGCATTTCACCAAAATTTGAACGATGGCATTCATCAATAATAAATACTAGTTTCTTCTCGTTGATTTTATCTATATCAGCCTGAAACTTATTAATTTTATCACCTTCATTTTCATAACCATCACTTTGAATCTTACTCATTTTATGGATAGAAGTCACTATTAACTTATCTGTTTTATTTTTTAGTTTTCTAATTAAATCATAAGAGTTATCTGTATCGCTTACTATTTCATCATCATTAGCTATTTGAATGTAATTTTTATATGATTGAGTTCATAATTCAGATCTATCCATAATGAAAACGATCTTATCTGCTTTATTTGAATTTTTAATTAATTGAGCTGTTTTAAAACTTGTAAAGGTTTTTCCACTTCCTGTTGTATGTCAAATGTAACCACCTAAATGATCTTTTTCAGTTCATAAAGCGTTTTTAACACGATCTAATATAGCTTCAGCAGCATAACATTGATAACTTCTCATTACTTTTAGAGATTTATCGCCATTATCAGCGATAGTATAATATCCAACTAATTTATGTGCCATTGGAATAGATAATAAATGTTTAATAACATCTTTATATGAATCAAATGGTTTATTTTCTTTATCAGCTCATTTAAACATAAAAGCTTCATTAAAAGGTTTTCTGCCTGGATTAGCAAAATATTTAGTTTCTTCAGGATTCATAGCTACAAAAACTTGTACTAGTGAAAAAATACCAGTAAATACTCCTGCTTTAGAGTATTTTTGAATTTGATTAATAGCTTCAGAAATACTTACACCCGATTTTTTAAGTTCAATATGGATTAAAGGGAGTCCATTAATTAAAAGTAGTAAGTCACCTCTTCTATTCTTTTGACCTTGGGTATGAACTGTAAATCTTGGTTGTCTAACAATTTGATATTTACTTTTACCACCCGCTATAGCGTCTTTATCAAATAATTCTAATGATACTTCTGTGCCTAGGTGTAATTTATCCTTAGGATTATCTCTTTTTATTGTTATAGTTGAATGAATAATTTGTTTATAAGCTTCAAAAGAACTACCTAATAAGTTATTTAACTTATCTCTAAGTTGTTTCTTTTCTCCATCAGAAAAATAAACATCATTTAGTCTATCAATACCTTTATTATTGTTATAAATAATTTCTAATCAGTTATTGAAAATATCTTCTTCAGTTAAATTTTTAAGAATATTTGACTCTCAACCATATTGAGTTAGCATTTCAACAACGGCATCTTCAAATTTTTGTTCATTATTAAATGTTTCTGGATACATATAACCTCTTTAATTAATATTAACATATTAATTATATTACAATCTCTTGTAAACAGGTGTAAGGGTAATTGATACAATATATATAAAATGCAAAAGTGAGATTCCGCCTAAAAAGATAAATAATAAAAATCTATTTTAATAATAGACTATTGATTAGAAAATAATAGAAAAGATTGCCTTATAAGGCAAAAAAAGATGAATTTTTTAATGAATTTTACAAATTACCTGAATTTTCGTTTACTTATTAATGAACGAGTTTGAAATTTTCTCTAACTGAAAAGGCTTGAAATTTTTATAATTTCAGTCTGCGATATTGTGTCTTTCAATTTTATTAATTCTTTCTTGAATTATATCCATATCACTTTGAGTGAATTTATCCATAGATGTGCCTTTTGGGATAAATCTTCTGATAT
>NZ_JHXS01000007.1 GCF_000687775.1 Mycoplasmopsis felifaucium ATCC 43428 | reverse complement strand
CTTCTTGCCTTGGGGTGTTTTTTTAATATAAAAAACGCCCCACATTTAAGATTTTATACTCTTAAAAGTGTTGCGTTTGAAATTACAATGTAGCACACAGACCTTAAAAGTCTGTGTATTTTTAAATTATTAAGTTTTATCTTGTACTTGTTGTAGCAGAAGCTGAAGCTGGATCAGGTTGTGATGTTGATTCACTTGTTGAACTTGTTTCTGTAGTTGTTTCTGATGTATTGCTTGAATTTATGCTTGCAGATGTATCAGTTGTAGATGCACTTGATGATGTAGAAGAGTTGTTGTACTTATCGTAAATTGTTTTAATTTTAGCTACTTGTTCGTTGTACCAAGTAAGAGTTTTAGAGAATGAATTAGCTTGTTTATATGTTGTTTTAAATTCTTCTAATTCTCTATTAATTTCTTCGGTTTTTGAAGTTTGAGATGTTGCTAATTCTTTAATTTTTGTTTCAAATCAAGTTATTTGTGCGTATTTTAATTTATCCAAGTTAAAAGCTGATGAAATTGTTTGTCATTCTTCAACTAAATTACCGTAAGCTGCTTCATAATCTGTTGGTGTTGTTTTTTGTAGTTCTTCAAATTTCTTTTTAAAAGCAACTCATTTGTTTTTTGATAAATTACTTTTAATTGTTTGAACAATTTCATCAAAGTTTTCAAATTCAACTTCTGGTTTTATAGTCTCAATTAATTTTTTATATGCTGTTTCATATAATGGTTTGCTGAATTTACTTAATTCATCAACCATTACTTTATATGCTTCATTTAATGTTTGAGTTTCAGCTTTATAAGTTGAAGTTGTACTTAATGAACTAAGTGAGTTTCTTGCACTATCTAATTTTGACTTATAAGTAGTCATGAATGCTTGTGTTGTAAGGTTAGAATCTTTATAGAATGTATTTTCTGCACTTGTTAAAAAGTTATATTGTGCTTCATATTCTTCGATAAGTGATGTTAATGCTGTTTTAGATGCTAAAGCAGTTGTGAATTCTAATAATTCTGGTTTTTTAAGAAATTCATCTAGTAATTCTGTATATTTAACAATAGCCTTATATGTTGTAGGTATTGCAGTTACAGATTCTTTAATTTCGCTAATAGCTTGGTTATATTGAGTTGTATATTCATTTTTCAACGATGTATATTGTTCATTTGAACTGAAAGAATCATCTAACAATTTGCTAAATCTAACTTTTGATCCTGGAGTAATTCCATCGCCGTATGCGAATTGTCTTTCAAATAAAGCAATATAGTCATTAATAGGTTTTGTATATAATTCAGCGACCTTAGCCTTGAAATTGCTTATATATCCAGTTATTTCTTCTTCGGTTGTTAATGAATTTAATTGATCTTTAGTTGTATCTATAAATTCCTGCATTGAAGTATTACTTCTTGCAAAGTTAGAGTTTTTAAATAATAATGTTGAAGGATTAATATATTCTTCGTAATCAGTTATTAGTTTATTAGCTTCAGCTTTTAAACTTTCAACTTGACTTGATGAATTATTATCACTTTGATTATTATTAATATTTGTTATTTCGAAGCCTACTTTAGTAATCATTTTTGACAATTCTAAAAGAGCATCTTGAATATCATCTACCGAACTATTTTTATTAGCGATTAGAGCTTTACCTTTGTTAATTACATCTTCGAATTCCAATCTTATTGATGTGTATTTTTCATTGTTTAATAACGGCATCAAAAATTCAGAAGTTTTAATTGTATTTTCTAAGCCGATTTTTCCCATTTCTAAATTGAATGTATTAACGGCTTTATCTAAAGATTCATCAGAAATATTTTTTGTATTTAATGCATTTTCAGCTGCTTTAATCGCTGCTTTTGTTCTTTCTATAAAAATTGAATCTCCAAGAAGCTCTAATGCTGGCAGTGTAGTGGTTTTAGCGACTTCTACTGATTGTTTAAATGAATTAATTTTTTCTGCTGAAGCAGGATTTGATTCATTTGTTTTTGAAACTTTGTTATCACAATTTGAGCTTGCTAAGGCAACTGCTGAAATTGATGATACAGAAATAAAACTTAATAATAATTTTTTGATTTTTTTCATATTAATCCTTTCATTTATTTATAAGTTTCCTAAATAATATAAAAAAACGATTTTTTATGTAGAAAAACAACACAATAAAATCATTTTTATGGAAATATTTGCAGAAATAAAAAATGACATATTATGTCATTATATGGTGCCGGATACGAGAATCGAACTCGTGGCTACTGGTTACGAGTCAGTTGCTTTACCACTAAGCGAATCCGGCATAATAAACGAAAAGGTTTATTTTATACAGTTTTTAGCAAAATAGTTTGCTTCTTACCTTTTTTGAAGAAAGCATATTTACCACTAAAATTATTTGGTTCATAAATCGAATCTAAATCAATTGAATGGTTATCTATTTTTAAAGCTCCAGTTTGGATCATTTCTCTAGCTTCTCTGTTTGATTGAATTAAATTATTTTTAATAAGTGTTTCAACTATTTTTTCGCCTTTAGTAATTTTAACTGTAGGTAAATAATTTTCAATAATTTCTAAATCTTCTACAGTTAGAACCGAAGTGTCAAAATTTTTATCAAATAAAATTTTTGTAATGTTTTGAGCTTGTTGTAATTCCTTATTACCGTATAAATCAGCAACAACGGAATCAGCTAGAATTTTTTGAGCATAATGCTCAGCAGGATTTTGATTATGCTTTTCAATTATTGTTTTAATTTCATCAACGGGAATAAAAGTTAATCAGTTCAATAATTCACCAACTTTAAGATCGGATTGATTTACTAAATATTGGTACATATTATATGGCGAAGTTTTAAATTTGTCAATTCATAATGCACCACCACCATATGATTTGCCAATTTTTTTGCCGTTTTCATCAGTTAACAAGTTCACTGTAACAGCCACTCCTTTATGATTATCACCGACAACTTTAGAAATCATATCTAAACCGGTAGTAATGTTACCTCATTGATCGCTTCCGCCAACTTGGATAAATACACCTTCATTTTGATAAAGTTTTAAAAAGTCATTGCCTTGAAGTAATTGATATGTGAATTCCGTAAATGATAAACCACGTTCAAGTCTATTTTTTACAGAATCTTTTGCGAGCATATAATTAACATTAACTAGCTTTCCTGTGTCTTTTAAAAAGTCTAATATAGAGACATTTTGGTAAAAATCTAAATTATCAATAACCTTAAGTCCAAATGATTCTAGTTGCACCTTAATTTTATTTTTGTTATCAATTACTTGTTTTTTGTCTAATAGAACTCTTTCGGTATCTCTAAAAGAAGGGTCACCAATCATACCAGTAGCTCCACCAATTAAAGCATAAACTTTATAACCAAATTGGGCGAAACGCTTAAGGATAGAAATAAGAATATAGTTACCTAAGTGTAAACTATCTGCACTAGGGTCAAAACCTGCATAAACACCAACATTCGCAGAAGTTAATTTAAGCATTTTTTCAACATTGCTTACATTATTCAAAATACCACGATTTTTTAACTCATCAATTATATTCATAACTTCCTTTCTAGTCTCAATTCATTATTTTATAGATAGATTCGCCTAAATAAGTATCATCACAAGAATCTAAGAAATTATTTAATTCTAGTGTTCTTTTTTCACATAAATCTAAACTTTCTGCAGTGCATAACATTCCGTTGCTTTTTGCACCCATTAATTCGCCTAATTTGATTTCAGTACCTTTTGAAGTAATAGAACCCGGCAAGCATCAGATAAAGTATTTACCTTCTAATGTGTATGTAGTGTTAGTAATTATTTGCAATTGTTTATCCTTAAAATCTACATCAAGCACAAATAATTTATCACTTTTAGGGTGAATATTTCTTTTAATAATTTTTCCTAAAGCAAAGTAAATAGGCTCTTTAAGCAAATATTTTTCATTAAGCGAAAGAAGATTTTTCTTTAATTCTTCATTGCATTTATTGATTAAGATACCAAAATTATTTAATTCATTTGCGTCTTCATAATTTAAGCAGTTAACGCTTTTAACATTGTAATTTTCGTCTCTAAATACTACAAAATTGTCATAATAATCTTCAAATTTTGCTTCAATTGTAGAATCAAAATAAATAACAGTACAGTTTTTATATTTATCGTTTAAATTTAAGTAAATACTCATAATTATTTAATTATAAATAATTTATGTTCTTTTTATAGTAATTAAATTTTGGCGGTTTAAAGTTTAAGATTTACTTAAAAAAACTGTTTTATAGATTAATAAAGAAAAACAAGGCTAAGCCTTGTTTATAAAATTGGTAAGTTTAAATTATTTAATAATTTTTGTAACGTTACCATAACCAACTGTTCTACCGCCTTCACGAATAGAGAATTTTGTTCCTTCTTCTACAGCGATAGGAGCGATTAATTTAACTTTAAGGTTAACGTTTTCACCTGGTGTAACCATTTCACGACCAGCTTCAAATTCTAAACCACCTGTAACGTCTGTTGTACGGAAGTAGAATTGAGGTTTATAGTTTTTGAAGAATGGTGTGTGACGTCCACCTTCTTCTTTTGTAAGTACATAAATAGCAGCTTCAAATTCTGTGTGAGGAATAATTGAACCCGGTTTAGCAAGAACTTGACCACGTTCAATTGCTGATCTTTCAACACCACGAAGTAATAAACCTGCGTTGTCACCAGCTTGAACTTCTTTTAAGTTCTTTCTGAACATTTCCATACCTGTAACAACTGTTTTCTTTGTAGGTTTAAGACCAACGATTTCAACTTCATCGTTTAAGTTTAATCTACCACGTTCAACACGACCTGTAGCAACTGTACCACGACCTGATATTGTAAATACGTCTTCGATAGCCATTAAGAATGGTTTGTCGTATTCTTTAACTGGGTTTTCGATTCATGAGTCAACAGCATCCATTAATTCCATAATTTTAGCTTCGTATTCTGGTTTACCTTGTAATGCTTGTAAAGCTGAACCACGGATAACTGGTGTGTTGTCACCGTCGAAACCATATTTAGATAATAATTCACGAACTTCCATTTCAACTAAGTCTAACATTTCTTCGTCTTCTGGTTTGATCATGTCACATTTGTTTAAGAAAACAACCATTTTTGGAACACCAACTTGTTTTGAAAGAAGAATGTGTTCTTTTGTTTGAGGCATTGCACCATCTGTTGCAGCAACTACTAAGATAGCACCGTCCATTTGAGCAGCACCTGTAATCATGTTTTTAATGTAGTCAGCGTGACCTGGACAGTCAACGTGTGCATAGTGACGTTTTTCTGTATTATATTCAATGTGTGATGTGTTAATTGTTATACCACGAGCTTTTTCTTCTGGTGCATTATCAATAGCATCGTATGATTTAGCTTCTGATAAACCTTTTTTAGCTAATGTTGTAGCAATAGCAGCTGTTAATGTTGTTTTACCGTGGTCAACGTGACCGATTGTACCAATATTAACGTGTTCTTTACTACGATCAAAATCTAATTTTGCCATATAAAATATCCTTTCGATTATTAAATTGTATTTTAGCGCTAAAACCAACCTAAGCACGGCCTTTCATCCGTGTCCTATCCATACTACTATTTATAATAATCTAAATAGCATTAATATTTTAGCAAATAAGACAATTAATAACAATTTATTTATAAGCAATATAATAGCATTTTTATTATTTATTTAAAATAAATAGTTAGCATAATTAGTTCTAAATATTAATATGGTTTCGTTTCCATAAATTGAAAAATTAAATTGCTTTAATGTAAAAAAGTGCCATTTTTGATATGTTATAATTTGAATAAAATAATATAAATAATAAGGAGGCAGAATACCAATTATTGAAAAAATTCACGCACGTGAAATTCTAGATTCACGTGGTAATCCTACAATCCAAGTAGAAGTTTGAACAGACTATGGAGTTTGTGGAGTAGCTAATGTTCCTTCGGGTGCTTCAACAGGTAGTAGAGAAGCTTTAGAACTTAGAGATAAAGGCACAAAATACGAAAACAACTGATTTGGTGGTAAAGGTGTTATGACAGCGGTTGATAATGTTAATAACATTATTGCTCCAGAAATTGAAGGTTTAAGTGTATTTGACCAAAGAGCTATTGACTTATTAATGATTAAATTAGACGGTACACCAACAAAATCAAAATTAGGTGCTAACGCATTATTAGGTGTTTCATTAGCTTGTGCTAGAGCAGCTGCATTAGAATTAGAAATTCCTTTATACAAATACATTGGTGGCGTTAATGCTCACATGTTACCATTACCTATGTTAAATGTTATGAACGGTGGAGCTCACGCATCAAATACGGTAGACTTCCAAGAATTTATGATTATGCCTGTAGGTGCAAAATCATTAAGAGAAGCTTTACAAATGGCTAACAAAGTATTCCACAACTTAGCTAAATTACTAAAAAGAGATGGTCACGGTACTCAAGTTGGTGACGAAGGTGGATTTGCTCCTAACTGTAAGAGTCATGAAGAAGTACTTGACTACTTAGTTGAAGCTATTAAAGTTTCAGGTTATACACCAGCTACAAAAGGTGAAGGTGCTATTGCTATCGCTATGGACTCAGCATGTAGTGAAATTTATGTCGAAGATACCAAAAAATATGTATTCAAAAAACTTAAAGCAGCTATTGAAGAAAAACGTGCTGGTTTTGAACATTTAGACAATGTTAAACTTGAATACACAACAGATGAATTAATTGAATACTTTGGAAAATTAATTGACAAATATCCAATTATTTCTATTGAAGATGGTCTTGCTGAAAGCGACTGAGAAGGTTTTGCAAAAATGACAGCTAAATTTGGTCACAAAATCCAAATTGTTGGTGATGACTTAACTGTTACAAATCCTAAATTATTAGAAAAAGCTATTGAACAAAAATCAATGAATGCTATTTTAATTAAATTAAACCAAATAGGTACATTAACAGAAACATTAGACACTATGAATATGGCTCAAAAGGCAAATATGGCTTGTGTTGTTTCACACCGTTCAGGTGAAACAGAAGATACAACATTGGCTGATTTATCAGTTGCTTTAAATGCTGGTCAAATAAAAACAGGTTCAATGTCTAGAACAGATAGAATTGCTAAATACAACAGATTATTACAAATTGAAGAAGAACTTGACTTCGAAAGCGAATTTCCAGGAGTTCAAGCATTTTACAACGTAAAATAATTTAAAAATATTAACAGCCTTATTAAATAAGGATAAAAAAATTAACATCGCAAGGTGTTAATTTTTTGTGTCTGGTTCTACTTACTTTATAAAGTTATAATATTTATATTATAGAAATAAAATAGTAGGAGGTTAAAATTGATTAAATTTGAAGATTTTTTTAATGTGTTAGAACCTACAAAAACAAAGGTAAAGTTTAATATGAATGCAGGTGATTCAAATTTACGTGCTTGGGATTATTTGATGAATGGAGAAAATGATCCAGATTGGATAGAGATGAATTCTTGGAAGAAAAAACAAGCTAATAACAACTTAAATAAAGCAAAATATCTATTAGCATTTGCACAATATTATCCATATGGACCAGATTTTTATATATTCGGAGGCATGTATAAAGTAGAAAAAATTGAACCAGAAGTATTTAATAAAGTAGGTTATAAATTGGAATTGATGCCAGATTTTGAAGATTATAGAAAAAGACTTATTATCAAATTAGAACGTCCAATTGGTAGAGATATATACAATAAGCCATTTGAAAATGTTCAACGTGATTTTAATCCAGAAGTATATGAGTTAGCTCCTTCTACAAAATTAGGTTCATTTCCGGGATATAATAATGTTCTATTATCTCATAAAGATTTACAATCTATCGTGAAAATGGATGCACCAGAATGGAAAAATGCATTATCAAATGTTAAAGGTGTATATTGTATCACAGATAAATCAACTGGTAAATTATATGTTGGTTCTGCATCTGGAACTGAAGGTATTTGGCAAAGATGAAGATCTTATGCAAATGTTGATAATTTAACTGGTGGGAATAAGTCATTTGAAGAGATTAAGAGTTCTGACGAAGGTTATATAGTAGATAATTTTTCTTATTCAATTTTAGAGATTTTTGATGTAAAAACTACGAGTGAAGAAATAATTCACCGTGAAGAGTTCTGGAAAAAAGTATTCCAAACAGTTAAGTATGGAATGAATAATTAATATCCTGATATGAATCATTTATTGCAGTAGATTATATTTAGTCTACTGTTTTTTAGTTACTAAACTAGGTGACATTATAGATCAAGATGAGATAAGATATAAATGATTAGAAAACAAACAAAGCCAATTCAAAAGAAAAAAGATAGATTTATGCAAGCAGGTCAGTGAGTATTTAATGGACCAGCACATTGACTTTTATAATGAATATTCTTCTTTAAGATTTAAGCATTGTGATATCTTAGATTGAATGCACATAACAATAGTTTTATAAGATATATACATTGATAATAAATCATTCAACCGAAGTATTCTAAAAGTAGTGTCACAGACTTACATCAGTGGGAATCGGAACCGCAGCACAAGCTGTATATAAAATAAATAAAGAAGATAATAGGTATCATAAATATATTTTGATTCAACTTGATGAATCAATCAATGTTAAGAGTGATGCATATAAATTTATGGCTAAATTAGGCATTAAAAATCCGAAGGTTAGCGATACAATGCTTCATCGCATAAATACATTTTTAAAATTAAATAATATTAATGATTCATATGACTTGGAGATTCATAAATATGAATAGTTTACTAACAAAAGGTAATTATAAGCCAATAAATAAAAACTTTCTAGTTGAAGGTCATGAAGTTTTAGAAGAAGTGGCAAAAGTACAAGAAAAATATAATAAAAGTGATACAGACACATTCATCAATGAATTAAGAGATTCAATGGCTGGCCATTATCTAGGTTATGATCTTGTAAACACCAATAAACACGGTTTTGATTGTAAATTAAGCGTTAATCAAGATATATTTTTAGAAGTTAAATCTGCAAGCTTTTCAGCCTCAACTTGAAGTGCAACTTTTAATGATAAAACTATAGAAAAAGCACAGTGTTTTCAAAATGATAAAGTATATTTATGTTTAGCAATATGAAAAAATGCTAGTAATTTACTTTTTGTAGTTTATGGCAAAAATCCAAAAATAGGTCAATATTTACAAGAAAAAGTTGAAAAATTCTTAAAGGGTGAAGTCGGTGTTCGTTCTACTCAAACAATTAGCTTAAGTCAGCTAATATTTGAATATGATTTTGATATTATCTATATAAATAAGTCCAAAGAAGAAGTTAAATCAATTCTACAATTAAAATCAAAACATTTTTTCAATATACCAGATTCAAAATTTTTAAATTTAAGTGAATATAACGAAAAATATTCCAAATTGTGAAAATAATATTTCAACCTAATAATTGTTACTATAAAAATCAAAATTTATTCTTTTATATACGATTATGGATATTTTTTGTCTTATTAATGGAAATAAGACCATTCTTCGCAATAATAAGGATTAAGTTGCCAAGTAAAGTTTATAATTTAGATGTAAATAATAAAATAACGAGGTTATATGAAAAAATATTTTAAAAAGTTAGCTCTACCATTATTAGGAAGTGTCTCATTGATTGCTATTCCGACTATTGCGGCTAGTTGTGAAAAAACATCCGAAAAATCAAAAGAAGTAGAAAAAACAACTGAATCTACTACACAAGCACCAGTGACACCATCAACAACTACAAACAACGATGCAAAAACAAACACTACCGCTGAAGACTCAAACAAAAATAGTCCAAGCACAGCCGCTTCAGAAACCAAACCAACTTCTGAATCAAGTACTTCAAGTTCTACAGAAACTGAAAATAAACCAACCTCAGAATCTAAAGATAAAATTAAACCATCAACTGAAGCAATAGATACTGAAGAAGCTGAAAACGATAAAAATCTTAAAGTAGAAGATGAAGCTCCTGAAGAAACAGAAGAAAAGGAAGAATCAAATGAAGCTAAAACACCTACTACAATTTCATATAGATTACCACAGGCTCATACACTATCTGAAAATAACACTTTATTTTCAATTAACGAAAACCAAAAGATCAGTTTAATAGCTGAATTAGAAAAACTTGTTAAAAACGCAAAACCAGCTAACGCTATCAAAATTGAAAAAGGTAAATTAAGTTATCAAGTTCCTAATGCAAATAATCCAAAGAAGAAAGACACAATCACAATTAACGGCATAAATATAAGTTCAGAAGTATTACAAACATTAAAAACACATTCAAGAGATGGTAATAACATTGGGTGAGATAAATTTAAAAACAAAAACACCAAAGGAATTTGAGCAGAAAAAACAGCTAGAGGATTTGCACTTAAATGAAAATTAGTTAAAGAAGATGGCACTTTTGACGATAAAATTTATACATTTGAAATAAACAAATAATTGCAAATTATATATCCAATTACTGGGTATATTTTTTATAGATTTTTCACTTTGTGATAAAATTAAAAAGAATTTATAAAACACTACGTTTTATTCATTCAATGTATACATTAAATCACTATTATGGATTCACTTGGGTGTGCTTTGAGAAAAAGTGCTAGGTGTTGGAAGTAATAGGAAGAATTAACAAACTAAAGGATATAAAATGGAAAATAAAGAAAAAGATTTGGTTGCTAAAACAACCGAAAAATCTGAAATTAAAAAAGAAGCTAAATCATTAATAGTTTCTAAAGAAAAATTATTAGAAGCTGGAACATATTTTGGTCATAAAAAAAGTTTATGAAATCCAAAAATGAGAGAATACTTATACCCTCAAACAAAACGTGGTATGCATATGATTAATACAAACATTACATTACAACGTTTAGAATTCATTTACAACTTATTATTAAAATTTGTTTCTAAAAACCCTAAAGCTTCATTTATCTTTGTTGGTACAAAGAAACAAGCTAAAGATACAATCAAAGAAAATGCTATCAGAACAGGAAGTTTCTATGTTTCTGAAAGATGACTTGGTGGTACATTAACAAACGCATCAACAATTTTTAAAAGAGTTGGTGCTATGGAAGAATTAGAACAACAAGCTGCTGAAGGTTTCCAAGGATACACTAAAAAAGAAGGTTTATTAAAACAAAAAGAACTTGATAAACTTCACAGAAACCTTGAAGGTATTAGAAGAATGAGAAGTGTTCCTCAATTCATGATTGTTGCAGACCCTAATGAAGATGCTATTGCTATAAAAGAAGCGAGAAGCAAAGGTGTTAAGGTTATTGGTATCTTAGACTCAAATACAGATCCTGATAAAGTTGACTTTGGTATTCCAGCAAATGACGATTCAGCTAAAAGTATTGCATTAATTATTACAATCTTAGCTGACGCTATTGCTGTTGCTCGTGGTGGAAAAGCTAAATTCGCTTACCAACCTGATGAAAATGTTGTTTTACCAGAATTCAAATCTGAAAAACCAGCATTCCAAAGAACATTTAAACCATTCCAAAGAAGAAATTCAGAAGTTTCAGAATCAAACGAAGCTAATGAATCAAATAATTAATATAAGGCGGTAGTTAAAATGGACAAAATGTCTTTAATTAAAGAATTACGTGAAAGAACAAACGCCGGTATGGTGGATTGTAAAAAAGCTCTTGAAGAATCAGATTGAGATATTGAAAAAGCTATCACATGATTAAAAAGCAGTGGAAAAATTAAAGCCGCTAAAAAAGCAGGTAGAGTTTCAGCTGAAGGAATGATTACAGTAGCTTCAAACGAAAATACAGCTGTTATGGTTGAATTGAACTGTGAAACAGACTTTGTGGCAAAAAATGAAGAATTCTCTAAAGTAATTAATTTAATTGCTCAAACAATTTTGAACCACTCAAGTGTTTCAACAGTTGAAGAAGCTTTAAACTTAACTGTAGTTAATTCAAATGAATCAGTTAAAGATTTAATTGAAGAATTCAGTGCAAAAAGTGGTGAAAAAATTGAACTTAGAAGATTTGAAATCATCAAAGCAAATGAAGGTGAAACAGTTGCATCATTCGTTCACGTAAATGGACAAATTGCAGCAGTTGTTAAGGTTCAAGGACCAGACGCCGAAAGTGCTCGTAATGTAGCTATGCACGCAAGTGCTATGAAACCAGAATTCATCTTTATTAGCGATGTTCCAGCTGAAAAAATCGCTCAATTTGAAGCTGAATTTGTAGTTCCTGCAAACTTTGAAAAGAAACCTGAAAACATCCAAAATATGATTAAAAAAGGTTCATTAGACAAAAAGATTTCAGAAGTTACATTAGAAGTTCAACCATTTATGATGGATGATTCAAAAACTATTAATCAATATCTTTCAGAACACAAAAACAAATTAGTTAAAGCAATTCGTTATGGTGTTGGTGAAGGTGTTGAAAAGAAAGAATCAGACTTTGCTGCTGAAGTGGCTGAACAAATGAAAGCTGCACAATAATATAAAAATATGGACTTAGCGATGCTAAGTTCTTTTTTAACGCTTTTTTATAGTAATTTTAGGCAAAATTTATTTATTTGATATTTAAAGTATAATTGATAAAATTAAATAACTATGACTATCTTTTATAGTATATTATTAAATTTATTATTGGTCTTAATAGGCTACTTCTGCATTGGTTCATTTAATACCTCAATTATATTAAGCAAAAAACTTAAAAAAGATGATATCAGGCAACATAACAGTAAGAATGCTGGGGCTACAAATAGTTTAAGAACATACGGCAAAAAATTTGCCTTAATCGTCTTTTTTATAGATGTTTTGAAAGCGTTAATACCTATTTTAATTCTTGCTTTATTATTTAATTTAATACCATCTTGACATACATTCAGCAGAACATACTACATTAGTTTTCAATCAATCGGTTTAGGTGTTGTTTTTGGCCATGTTTTTCCAATATATTATCGTTTTAAAGGTGGAAAAGGTGTGGCTTGCTCTATAGGAGTGATTATAAGCATAAACATTATTTTATTCTTATTAGCTTTTATTCTCTTTATGACTATTGCTCTTTTATCTAAATATGTCTCACTAGCTTCAATATTAACAGCAAGTATACTCGTTTTATTTGTTTGAATTCCTTGATTAATTGATGGTCCATTAGGTTTTTGAATAAATAATGTTACTTTACAATATTCATTTATTAAAATGTCAAATTACTGATTTGTTTCCCCTATTATATACACAATAATTGCAACTTTAGTTGTTGTGTGTCATCATTCAAATATTAAAAGATTAATTAATCACCAAGAATCGAAATTAAAGAGTAAAAAATCATAAAAAATTAAAATTTCGCTTAGTTAAAAAAACTAAGCATTTTTTATTTGCATATTAATAAACACAATAAAGCTGTTAAAAAGCAAAATTTTAAGTGTTTTTATAGCTTAATATAAAGTTTTTAATAATTATTAACAAAATCATAACGGGTAAATTATTGTTATTTATTGACTTTTACAAATTTTAAAATAAAGTTATGGAAGAAACAAAATTAAATAATAAAGAATTTGAAAATGAATTACCATTATTAAAACCATTACCTCTTAAAATGAGTTTTATAAGCAAAATAAATGGTGATAATAAATTAAGCACTAATATTGTTATGTTAATTGCACAGGAAGATAATTATGTATTTTTTGTAAACTGTTTAAGTAATCACGAAGTAGATAAGGCAAATAAACTAGAATTATCAATCGTTAACGGGCATAATGATAAAAATGAATTGTGCGAGATAAATTTATGCAGGTCAATTATTTTAGATGTCATATATAAAATGAATAAAGATGAATTAGTTCATAATTTTGAACTAAATTTAGATGAAATACAACACCTGCCTTATATATCTATGCAAGATCAATTTATTTTAGTAGAAAAAATTTCAGAAATCATAAATGGTAAAACAACAAATGCAAAATTAGTTTTAATAAAGAAAAAGCAACCAATTAACAACATAATGAATGTATACGAGTAGCAAAAGCTACTCTTTTAATTTGTTTATACTGCATCAAATAACGTTTTTTGGTATAATAAAAAATATATTTATATATTTTAAACATTAATATAGGAGTAATAGAATGATTAATGTAAACACATTTAAACCTGGTATTACCTTTGAAGATGAAGGAGAAATCTACGTAGTTATTGAAGCTCAACATTCAAAACAAGGTAGAGGACAAGCAAACGTTAAAGCTAAAGTAAAAAACCTAAGAACAGGTAGTACAACGATCAAATCATACACTGGTGGTGTAATGGTTAATAAAGCACATATTGATAAAAGACCTATGGCTTTCTTATATTCAGATGGTGAAAACATTGTTTTAATGGACAATGAAACTTATGAACAAGTTGAAATTCCTCTTTCACATGTTGAATGAGAAATGAACTTTTTAAAAGAAGGTATGATCGTTAAAATTAGAAAATATAAAGAAGAAATTCTTGATATTGAATTAGATGACAATGTAACACTTCAAGTTACAGAAGCCCCCGACGCTGTTAAAGGAAATACAGCAAATAACCCTCAAAAGAAGGTTAAACTTGAAACTGGTTTTGAATTAGAAACTCCAATGTTTATCAACGAAGGCGATCAAATTATCGTATCAACTGAATCTGGTAAATACGTTGGAAGAGCAAGTAAATAATGAATTTACTAACTGTTTATTGTGGAATTAGTGAATCTTTTTCAGTGACAGAAAATGCTATTCAAGAATTATTAAATATAGCAATTGCTGAAAATAAAAATATTAAGATTATTAATGAGCCTAGAATTATTTTTTTAGAAGATAGATCAAATGTTTCAATTATTATAGACGTAAAAGTCAAAAGAAATGCTTCATTAAAAGAAACACTTGATAACCTAAGAAGTGATATTATAAGCAAATATGAAAATCTTGTGGGTTTTGAACCAAAAAACCTTAAAATATGCTTTGTTGGTAATTATTAGAAACAAAAATAACATCGTAGTGATGTTATTTTTTATTAATTAAACAGATAATTTGTCAAAACCAATAAATCCATACATTATTCCAAACACAATACCAAACATAATTAAGGTTGTAATAAAATCGAGCAATGTGTTAAGTAAAATTGATGACATAGATGAAGGATCTTTTTTAGCTCTTGCAAATGCAATAGGAATTAAAGCACCAAATAAAGAAGATAAAATTACTGATAAGAACAAAGCGATAGAAGTTCCTAAAATTAAGGCTAAATATTTATATTTATCTGTGCCAAATAAATCTTTTGTGGCTGAAAAGTAAATACCAAGTCTCCCAGTGTTAAGTATCATTAATACTAAACCAATAAAGAAGCCAACTAATAATTCTTTTCAAACTACTGTTTTATAGTCTTTTCTGTCAATTTCATCCAAAGCTAAAGCTCTTGAAACACTAACATTCGCCTGAATAGAGGCATTATTAGAAGCACCTATTACAACTGGTATAATTGCTGCAAATGATATTGTAATTAAAATATTTGCAGTATTAGCTTGTTCAAATAATTTAGTGGTTTTATATAACGTGTAGTTAATAATAATTTGTGTAATTGTAGCAAGTAATAATAATAATGATACTCATAAAATTCTAGATCTAAATAATCTATATCAAGGTGTTTTTGAATATTCAATATCAGCCGCTTTTTTGTCGATTCCGGCCATTTTATAGATATCTTCAGTAGCTTCTTCTTGAATAACATCAATTACATCATCACTAGTTATCATACCAATCAATCTTTTTTCGTGGTTGACAACCGGAAGGACTGACATATCATGTTCACTAAAAACTTTTGCAGCTTCTTCTTTCTTTTCACTTGTTTCAATATAAGCAACCGGAGAATAAAGATTGTCAATTTTTTCACTTGGTTTAGCAAAAATAATTTCTTCTAGAGTTAAAGCTCCAAGTAATTTATTTCTGTTATCAATTACATAGTAATAATGAACTAGTTCCTTTTTATTTTTTCCATAATCCCTACGAATTTTGTTTAAAGCTTGTTCACAGGTATAAAAGTTAGGAATGCTTGAGATATCTATGCTCATTATGCTTCCAACTTCATCATCATTATAGCTAAGCAGTTTATTTAACGCAGAACGTTTTGAACTAGATGTATACGCTAAAATTTTACTTGTAACATTTGCTGGCAATTCATCAAGAACATCTACAAGCTCATCGCTTTGCAATTCTTGCAATAATTTCATTCCTCAGTCTTCTGTAAAACTTTTAGCAAGCTCCACTTGAATATCTTCATCAAGATAGCTAAATATTTCAGCAGCCTCATCTGTTTTGATTAATCTTAAGAATGTTAATTGTTCTTCAAGAGTTAATTCAGGGAATAATGCTGCTATATCAGCGTTAGGAACTTCATCAACAAATTCTCGAGCTTTCGTAATGTTTAAAGAAACAATAATATCTTTTATAGCTCTAACTCTTATCTGTTGTTCTTCTTCGGGTGGTAAGTCATTATTTAATTCATTTATATTATTTTGATCTTCGTTCATTTTAGTCCTTTAAGTATTTAATAAGTTGTTCCTGAAATTGTTCGATTTTTACATTGTAAAATGAACCATTTTTAACAAATTTGATGTTTCCTGTTTCTTCAGAAACAACAATAGTAGTAGCATCACACAATTCGCTGATCCCCATAGCAGCTCTATGACGAGCTCCATATTGGTTATCAATTGATTTTTTTGTAATTTTATAAAAAGTAGAAGCGTAATAAATTTTGTTATCTCTAATAACTACTGCACCGTCGTGAAGCGGAGAATATTTATTAAAAATTGAAATAATTAAACTTGATGAAATATTAGCATTTAAAATAACACCATCAGTTCTTAAATTGTCAATATTATCATTGTTTTCAATTGTAATTAATGCACCGACTTTGTTTTTTGATAAAAATTCTACAGATTCACGTAATTGGTTAATTAATCTAATTTGACTGCTTTTACCTAACTTGTTGTAACGACCTTTTTTAATCTTTGATTTGAACAAAGTAATTAAAAAAGGAATTAACGAAACAAGCAATGAAACAGACACAATAGTCAAAATGCTTATTAAAATTTTGAAATCCATAAGTTACATCTTTCCAATCATAACCGCAGCAATTACAAGAGCAATAATAACTAAAATGCTAATAGTGATACCAAGAATTTTAATTACTAAAGCCTTCTTTTGTTCTTCTTTTGTCATAGTTTTTTTAGCTATAACGCACATTGGATCTTTACATTCTGCTTCAATAGGTTTATCTTCTTCTCTAATTAATGCAGGATGCTCAAGTTCAAATTTATTTTCTTCATGAAGCTTGATTAATAATTGCTGTCTTTTAGCAATTTTTTCAGCACAAACTTCAGGATCTCTTTCTCATGATGCCATATATACTCCTTAAATAATAATAATTAATATTATATATTAATTTATTAAGTGTCATAGTTTTAACTTTAGATGAATAATGCTGTTTTATAACAATAAAAAATAGAGCCTGAGCTCTAAAATTTATCATTTTCATTTAATTCAATATCAAATCAAAGAGTTGTATGATCAGAAATAAAGTTAATATATCCAACTTCCGAAGCAAAACTTTTTCCTGCATTTTCAACTAAGTTTTTTCAAGCATCAAAGCTATTTATTTGCCCAAAAGCAAAATCACCTTTTGCAAAGCTAAACATATCATA
Source organism: Mycoplasmopsis felifaucium ATCC 43428 (assembly GCF_000687775.1). Taxonomy (GTDB): domain Bacteria; phylum Bacillota_I; class Bacilli_A; order Mycoplasmatales; family Metamycoplasmataceae; genus Mycoplasmopsis; species Mycoplasmopsis felifaucium. The sequence continues at coordinate 25,908 of NZ_JHXS01000007.1, read as the reverse complement.
AATAGATGCTGGAGAATATTTTAAATCTGTCTTAACAAACATTTTATCATACGGTTCTGAATAGTTCATTTTTGTGCTTGATAAACTTGTTGCATTATCTTTGTTATCATCAATTAACGACGTATATGACTGTAAAACAGGATTAAATGATATATTAGCATTCCCACTTTTAATATTAGTATCGCCCGCAAAAATTAAATCATCATTATTCCCGTCTTTATCATCAAATCAATTCATTACATTTTTAAGATTAAGACCTTCAACAACTTCTTGTGCTCCTTGTGATTTTTTAGTTATAGGGTGTTTTGTTTCATTAGATGTGACTCCCGGAGAATCAAAGTGACTAATTACATAAGTAAAATTATTTTTGATTGGGCCAACGGTTTCAAATTTAGCACCTACAGGAGGTCTCATATATTCACTAGATTTTAATAATTTACCATAACCATAATCATCAAAATTAGAATTATCATAAACAAGAACATTTTCACCTGAATCAAAAGGAAGCGATTTTAATAATTTTGAATTATAAATAAATGAAGCATATTCAGCTACATTATTGCCAACTTTGTTTGATTTGGCTTTAACTTTATCATTAGTTTGAATGAAACTATAAGTATTATCATTAGTTAAACTATTTAATAAATCAACTATTTTTTTAACAGAATTTTCGCCATCTATTTCCACTAAACCAATTAAATTATAGTTATTTTTGTAAATTACACTTGCTAAGGCTTCATATTTTAAGACTGGAGAATTATCACCTAAATTTTTAACATTTCAGAAGCCAACTCTAATTAAATTATTTGATGTTAATTCTTGTGGTTTTGAATTAGTTTTACCACCAGAATTGTTTTCTGTATCAGTTTTAATTTTAGGACCATTAGTTTTATAGTCAACTGAATCTTCTGAAATAGTTAATATAAACTCCCTATTGCCTAATTTTTGTTTATTTGCTAAAACTATCCTTCAATAAATTGAATAACTTACTTTGCCATCTATTTCATTCTTTTCAACAAAAATACCTTTAGATTTTCCTGTTGCTCTATCAGAACGAATTGTTATGTTTCCGGTTTCACCCTTTGTAACGTGTGTTGTTAATAATGGTAGAACTTCTTCATTAATAGATAAACCAATGATATCTAGCTTATTTTTACCGTTTGAAGTAATTTTGTTGTTTTGAATTCTAAATGTTCCTGATGAATTATTCACAACATAATCTAAACTTGAAAATAATTCTTCTTTTTTGTTTAAATCCACTATAAATAAGTTATTTTTTTCAGATAATTCATAAGCTAATGGAACTTTATATTTTAAGGATTCTCTTGCAATTAATTGATCATTTAAGGTTCCTTCGCTTGAATTGACTGTATTATTTTCACTAATATTATGATTGGAGTTTATAGTTATATCAACGCTTGTATTATTATTTGTGTTTGCATCATTATTAGTTTTATTTTCTTTAGTTTTTTCACAACTAGCTGAAGAAAAAGCTAAAGCTGAAGAAAATAATACTGATGAGGTAATAATCCCTAATTTTTTTCATTTTTTTCAAATATTCATAATTAAATTTTAATATGAATATTAATATGGAAAGTTATTTATAAAAAATTGAGGTTAAATCTGGAAAATATCCAATATTTTCCGTGCGGATTAGGTCACTTTAAAATTTTTGCAGAAATTTATAACTTACTTAAGTTTATTATGTTAAATATTCATTTTAAAAAGTATAATTAATATTAATAAATTAGGAGGCTAACGTGATAAATAAAATCAAAGGTACAAGAGACTACTCACCAAAAGAAAAATCAATCTTAGAAATGATTAGAAAATCATTTATTTATACACTGCAAAATTATAATTACAACTTAATTGAAACACCTATTATTGAAATGGCTCAGTTATATAAAAGAAGTGTAGCTGGTAGCGATATTGTTAAAAAAGAAATGTACGAATTTAGTGATAAAGGGCAACGTGAAATTGCTTTAAGACCCGAAGGAACAGCTGGCTTCGTAAGAGCGTTAATTGAAAATAAATGATATGCAACCCTTAAGACAACTAAATTTGCATATTTTGGTCCAATGTTTAGATATGAACAACCACAAAAAGGGAGACAAAGACAATTTTATCAAGCAGGTGTAGAATTAATTTCTGCTGAAGCTAATCCATATCAAGATGCTGAATTAATTATTATGGCAGATTCATTACTTAAAATGTTAGGAATCAAAACAAGATTATTAATTAATTCAATTGGAGATCAAGAAAGCAGAGAAAACTACCAAAATGTGTTAAAACACTATTTTACAGGCTTTAAAGATCAACTTAATGATATAAGCAAAGAAAGATTAAATAATAACGTTTTAAGAATTCTTGATGATAAAGAAGAATCTCAAAAAGACTTTGTTAAAAAAGCTCCTAAGATTAACAAATATTTATCAGACAAAAGTCAAAAATATTTCACAGAACTATTAAGTATTTTAGATGATGCAGGCGTTAAATATCAAATTAACTATTCACTTGTTAGAGGGCTAGATTACTACGATGAAGTAGTTTATGAATTTGTTTCACAAAGCCCAAACGCTGGTTCACAATCAACTGTTATTGGTGGTGGTAGATATTCAAATTTAATCAAAGAGTTAGATGGTCCTGCTTTAAAAGCATCTGGTTGAGGCCTCGGGGCAGATAGACTGATTGAAATAATAAATGATGAATTAAGCGAAGAAAATGATGAAACTGACTGTGAAACAGTTGATATTGTATGTGGATGCACTACAGAATATAATAAAAATGACCTATTTAATATATGTAACGAATTAAGAAGCTATGGAGTAAAAGTTGATTTTATTTTTGACACAGTAAAAAGCAAAAAGTTATTTGACAGAGCAAAAAAATTAAATGCAAGTTTTGCAATCTTTACTGACGAATTCAGCGGTAAAAATAGCTTAATCGTCAAAAATCTAAAAAATAATGACAAAATAACTTTTAATATTTCAGAAGACGGCTTTGTTAATTTATTAGAATTTTTAGCACAAAATAATTTAGAAGCAATTGTGAATCTATCTCTAGAAGAAGATGATGAAGAATAATAAGGAATAATATGAACAGTAAATATATAAGAAATAATGAACTATCACTAAATGACCTAAATAAAGAAGTTACAATTCACGGATGAATCGCAAATAAACGTAGATTCGGCCCTTTTACCTTTATAGATTTAAGAGATAGATATGGTATTACTCAATGTGTCTTTGAAGAAGACGTCAATTTACCAAAAGAAAGTGTTCTTGAAGTATCTGGAACTGTAGTAGCTAGACAAACACCTAATAAAAATATTCCTACTGGAGACATTGAAATAAAAGTAAAAACATATACTGTTTTATCTCAATCAAATGTTGAAATTCCATTTGCAATCAGAGATGATATTGAAACAAAAGAAGAAATAAGACTTAAACACCGTTATTTAGATCTAAGAAGACCAATTATGCAACACAACTTGCAAATGAGACATGAGATTATTCATAATATTAGAGAATTCATGTACCAAAATGACTTTTTAGACATTGAAACACCGCTATTGGGAAAAAGCACTCCTGAAGGTGCCAGAGACTTCTTAGTTCCAACTAGAAATAAAGGTATGTTTTGAGCCCTACCGCAAAGCCCTCAATTATTTAAACAATTATTAATGATTTCAGGATTTGAAAGATATTATCAAATAGTAAGATGTTTTAGAGATGAAGACAGCAGAAAAGATAGAATGCCTGAATTTACTCAATTAGATATTGAAACATCATTCTTAAATGTAGAAGAATTTCAAACATTAATGGAACAATTAGTAAAACAAGTGATGAAACTTGTTAATTATGAAGTTAAGTTGCCATTTGAAAGAATTAAATTTGATGATGCAATTAGAGATTATGGTTCTGATAAACCTGACTTAAGATTCGGTTACAAAATTCAAGACATCAATGAATTCTGCAATGATACAGACTTTGACATTATTAAAAATGCAAAAAGTAAGAGATTGTTATTTGTAGATACAGAAATTAGCAAGGCTAACTTTAAAACTTTAGAAGAAATTGCCCTAAAAAATAAAGCTAATATTTTATTTTACTTTGTTCATCACAATGGTGAAATTACAAGTACAAACTTCGCTAAAAAAGTTCCAGATGCAGTAAAAGAATTAATTTCTCAAAACAATAATAAAAATGGTACATATTTTATAGTTGCCAATGAATATGAAAAAGCATCTCAAGCATTAGGAGCTATTAGAGTGGAATTAAATGATATGTTTAATTATGCTACCGAAAAATTCCACTTCGCATGAATAGTTGACTGACCAATGTTTGAATACAATGAAGAAGAAAATAAATGGGATGCTGCACACCACCCTTTTACCAGATTCGCCTGTTCAATAGAAGAATTAGACAAATTACCAATGAATGAAATTCGTGCAGTTGCTTATGACTTAGTTCTAAATGGATTCGAAATTGGTGGTGGTAGTGCAAGAATTTACACTAAAGAAATGCAAGAAAAAATGTTTAATCTTATTGGATTAACAAAAGAAGAACAAGAATCAAAATTCGGTTGATTCTTAAAAGCATTTGACTACGGAGTTCCTCCTCACTGTGGTATGGCTTTTGGCATTGATAGATTAATTATGATCTTAACTAATCAAAAATCACTTAGAGATGTTATAGCCTTTCCAAAAAATGCTAAAAACCAAGATATGTTAATGGATGCTCCAAGCGAAGTTACAGATCAACAACTTGAAGAATTAGGCTTACAATTATCAAAAAATAATAAATAAAAAATGACTGCTTAAATAGTTAAACCTTTAACTAGTAAGCAGTTTTTCTTTTACAAATTTAGAAATGTGAAAATTTGCATATTTTTCTCAATAAAAACGACATAAAAATATATTAATAAAATAAGAATTATAATTAAAGAGACACATTCAAATTGTGTCAAATTCATTAAGTTGTTTAAGGAGATAATAAAATGAATAAAATTAATGTTTACAGTGAAATAGGTAAGCTCAAAGAAGTCCTAGTTCACACTCCAGGAAATGAAATAAGGCGGATCTCACCATCACGCCTTGATGAATTGTTATTTTCTGCACTTTTGGAACCAAATTTTGCAGCAAAAGAACACACTGCATTCTGTGAAATACTTAAAGAAAATGGTATTAAAGCCATCCAATTAGTAGACTTAGTTTCTGATACATGAAGAATTGCATCAGAAAAAGCTAAAACAGAATTCATTGAAAGATGATTGGATGAATGTGAACCAAAATTAGATAGTAATTTAAGAGAAATAGTAAGAAAACACATCTACGCTATAGAAAAAAGATCAGTTAAAAGAATGGTTAAAACCATGATGGCTGGTATCGAACGAAGGGAATTGCCTGTTACAAGTAAAGAAGTAGCTAGAGAATTGGTTGTAGACCCAATGCCTAACTTATACTTTACACGTGACCCATTTGCTTCAGTTGGTAATGGTATTTCATTGCACCACATGAAGTATGTAACAAGACAAAGAGAAACAATCTTTGCCGAATTTGTTTTTGGTAACCACCCAGATTATATAGATACACCTCGTTGATTTGACCGTTCAGATGACGGTAGAATCGAAGGTGGAGATGTTTTCATTTACGGTTCTAAGACTTTAGTAATCGGAGTTAGCGAAAGAACTAACAAAGAAGCTATTAAAGTAATGGCTAAAAAAATTCAAGCAAACAAAGAAGCTACATTTGAAAAAATTTACGCAATCAATGTACCTCCAATGCCAAACTTGATGCACTTAGATACTTGATTAACAATGTTAGATAAGAATAAATTCTTATACTCACCTAACATGTTAGCAGTATTACAAGTTTGAGAAATTGATCTTAAAGATCCAGAATTAACATGACATGAATTATCAGGTTCTCTTGAAGAAATCTTACACAAGATTATCGGTAGAAAACCAATTCTTATTCCTATCGCTGGACACGGTGCTCAACAAATCGATATTGACATCGAAACACACTTTGACGGTACTAACTACTTAGCAATCGCCCCAGGTGTTGTAGTAGGTTACAACAGAAACGTTTTAACCGAAAGAGCCCTTAAAAAAGCAGGAATCAAAGTATTATCATTTGAAGGAAACCAACTTTCACTAGGTATGGGTTCTGCAAGATGTATGTCAATGCCATTAATTAGAGAAAATCTTAAATAATATTCAATTACTTGTAAATAATAATTAGCAAAACAATTTAACTATTGTTTTGGAAAGGAAAATATGCCAATGAACTTGAAAGGTAGAAGTTTAGACTCAGCTTTAAACCTCACCACAGACGAAGTTAATTATCTTTTAGATCTTTCAGCAGATCTTAAAAGATCAAAAGCTCAAGGATTACACACAAACAACAGACCTCTTGTTGGAAAAAACATTGTAATTATGTTCCAAAAAGACTCAACAAGAACACGTTGTTCGTTTGAAATCGCTGCTGCTGATTTAGGTGCTTCATGTACCTACATAGGACCAACCGGTTCAAACTTTGGTAAAAAAGAATCAGTAGAAGATACAGCTATGGTTCTTGGTCAACTTTATGACGGTATTGAATTCCGTGGTTTTAAACAAGAAGATGTTGATGCCTTAGTAAAATACTCAGGTGTTCCAGTTTGAAATGGTTTAACAGACGCTGAACACCCAACCCAAATGTTTGCTGACTACTTAACAATGAAAGAATTCTGTGGAGACTTAAAAGGTAAAAAATTAGTATTCGCAGGTGACATTAAAAACAATGTTGCTCGTTCATTAATGATTGGTGCAGCCTTCTTTGGTGTAAATATCGTTCTTTGTGGACCAAAAGCTCAATGAGATATTGTTCAAAATGGTCCAGAACACAAACCAGTTTACGAAAAATGTCTTGAATTATTTGAACGTAATGGTGGATCAGTTTCATTCTCAGACAACAAAATTGAAGCTGCTAAAGATGCAGATGCAATTTACACAGACGTTTGAGTATCATTAGGTGAAGACTTCTCATTATTCGAACCTAGAATTCAAGAATTAGGTGCTTTCCAAGTTGATATGGATATGATTAAAGCTGCTAAAAAAGATGTGATCTTTTTACACTGTTTACCAGCCTTCCACGATGATCACACAATCTTCTCAGCTGAAATCAAAGAAAAATTCGGTGACAAATACCCAGTTGTTAAAACAGGTGCTATGGAAGTTACCGACGAAGTGTTTAAATCAAAACACAACAAATCAATTCAACAAGCTGGAAACCGTATGCACACAATTAAAGCTATTATTTTAGCTACAATCGGATACTAATTAGCTTATAAAACAGTTATTTTCGCAAAATTAGTAATAGATAGGAGTTAAATTAATGTCAAAAATTGTTATCGCATTAGGCGGAAACGCTTTAGGAAATAACCCTGAAGAACAAAAACAATTAGTAAAACTACCTGCAGCTAAAGTTGCAGAATTAGTTAAAGGAGGTCACCAAGTTTTAGTAGGGCACGGAAATGGTCCTCAAGTTGGTATGATCTTTAATGCGTTTGCTGATGCTAAAAAAGTAAACGAAAAAACTCCATTAGTTCCATTTGCTGAAGCTGGTGGAATGTCGCAAGGATACATTGGATACCACATGTTAACTGCGATTACAAATGAATTAAGAAGTTTGCAACTTGAAAAAGATGCCGTTTACTTCTTAACCCAAACAATTGTTGATCCAAACGATAAAGCTTTTAAAAACCCAACAAAACCTGTTGGTCCATTCTACTCAACTAGAGAAGATGCTGAAAAAGCTAATCCAAACTCAACAATCGTTGAAGATGCAGGTAGAGGATATAGAAAAGTTGTTCCTTCACCTTTACCATTAGACTTTATTGGTATGAATACCATTAAAAAGACATTTGATAATGACAATATTGTTATCGTTGGTGGAGGTGGTGGTATACCTACTATCGATGTAAATGGTCAATATCAAGGTGTCGACGGTGTTATCGACAAAGATTTCGCACTAAGTAAACTTGCTACAAAAGTTAATGCAGATATGTTTATTATTCTTACAGCAGTTGATAATGTTTGTGTAAATTACAACAAACCAAATCAAAAATCATTAACAGAAGTTACTGTTAAAGAATTAGAACAATACATCGCCGAAGAACAATTTGCTCCAGGAAGTATGCTTCCTAAAGTAAAAGCTGCCATTAGCTTCGTACAAGAAAACCCTAAAGGTGTAGCTATTATAGCTAGCTTAGAAAAAGTAGCTCAAGCTATTGAAGGAACAAGCGGAACAAAAATTATCTTAGGATAATAAATAACACTTAAAATCGCAAGATTTATCATTTAAGGAAATTATAAAAATGGGAGAAAACGTAACTCAAACAAAAGAAAAGAAGATTTCCTTCATTTCTGCTATGTTGATCGTTATTGGTGGATCTATTGGTGCAGGTATCTTCTTTAAATCAGGAAGCGTTTTATCAAACTCACACAGTAGTTTAGTACTTGCTATCTTCTGTTGATTAATTGCTTCTTGTGCAGTTATTGCTATGGCTCTTGCATTGGTTGAAATTTCATCTGTTAAAAATGACAACCTTTCATTAATGAGCTGAACAAAAGTCTTTAATAGCAAACGTATTTATCGTGCTTCTAAAGACTTTATGACATACATTTACTTACCTTTAACATACTTCTTTATGCCTTTATATGTAATTCTTTCTCTACAAGACGGATTTACAGCACTTTTAGGCAAAGATGCTGTGTTTAACACAAAAGCTGACTGAACAATCTGATTAGTTATATCACTTGTTATGTCAATTTACTTCTTAACAATTCCAGCTTACTGATCAAAAGTGGGTGACATCCAAAACATTGTTGTTTTAGCTGTTAAATTCATTCCATTAGTATTTATTGCTGTAATGGGATTTGTTCTAGCTATCGCTGGAAAAGGTGGTACAAGTGAAGTACACGCCTTAGTACAAAACACTGATCCTGCTCACATCTTGATTAAACAAGGTGAAGGAATGCAAAAATTCGGTGGCATTGGTGCTGGTCTAGGTGTATTCTTAGCTGTATCAGCAATCTTCTTTGCATACGATGGATTCTATGTTGCTGCTGGTATCCAATCAGAAATGAAAGAACCTAAGAAAACTCCTGCAGCTATTTTCTTAGGATTAGCAATCACAACATTAATCTATGTAATCATTGCTATCTCAATGTCAATTAACGGTGGTTCATTCTTCAGTATGAAGGACTACATGGCTAATATGATGGGAGCAAAAGCTGCTTCAATATTATTTGGTATCGTTAACATCTGTATTGCTATTGGTGTTCTTGGTATCATTAACGGTTTCTCAATGTGAGCTCCTCGTTTCGTAGAAGACTTACTTGCAACTGGTGACTTACCATTATGAGAAAAATTCCAAGGTAAATTAAATGCTAACAAACCTAAAGTTGGTATTATATACTCACTTGTATTAACGATTCCAGTAGTTGTAGTATTCACAATCATTGGTGCATTAGCATACTTACCAACCAACCCAGATTATGCATACTATGTAAATGCAGAGATCGACGTTAAAAACTCAATGCAAAGATTGTACTCATTTGCAGACTTAATGGCTAACTGAACCGCATTGTTCACATTCGGATTTATTGCTATAGCTATCTATGGTGGTATTAAGAATAGAACAACAAACAAAGTTCTAGTAACTGACAAGAAGAAATACTTCTTACCAATGGCTTGAATTTCTGTAATTATTGTATTTGCAGCTCTATTCGTAACTGCTATACTTCCAATCTTTGACTTAATCTTAGTATTTGGTTTTGATAAAGAATTTGTAGCTCAAAATATTTACAACACAAAAGTAGCTGATGCTTCAAAAGAATTAGCTTCTGGTACATCATTAGAAGCAGCTAAACTTACTGAACTTAAAGCTTCAGCAGATGCGGCTGCTCAATCACAATTTATCGACTTAGTAGTTGGTAGATCAATGCTTGTTGTAGTATTAGTTGTATTTATCTTATTATCATTCTTGCCTGCTTCAATTGAAGACGTATACCATGCTAAAAAATATGGTTCAGTTGAAAAATATGAAGCATACGTAGAATCAAAACTAAAAGCACACTGTGATGTTGCTTGTGCAACAGCTTAATAAAACTTTATTATAAAGTTTTACACCAGTTAAAGCTGGTGTTTTTTTATATAAAAAAACTTGCTTAATTAAGCAAGTATTCATTTATAAGATTATTTTTTAGATGCATCAACTACAGCTACCGAAATTACTCTATCGTGTAATTTATAAGCAGATGAATGTACCTTTAAAATAGTGTTATTTGGCTTTGTATCATCTTCAATTAATTCATTAATCTTTTGATATGAAGGATCAAATTGTTCGCCAACTACTGGCATAACTTCATTTAATCCATACTTTTTAAGTAATTCATCGAATTGTCAAGCAATCATCTTATTACCTTTAGCAAACGCTTTTAGTTTATCATCATTTGAATTATCCGCATCTTCTTGAGCTTTATTCGCACTTAGCTTAAAAAATTTATAATATGAAATAAAGTCTTCGAAAAACTTTTGCAAGGCGAACTTTTCAATTTCTTGCTTCATTTCTTTAGGTACTACAACAGCTTTAGGAGCTTGTTCTCTTAATTTAATTTCTTCTTTAAGTTTATCTATCATCACATTAAGCTCTTTAATCATAAAATCTTTATCACTTAATTTAGATGTTAAATCAGATATAAATTGTTGCAGTTCACTAATTTTATTTTTAGCTTCTTCATCAGCTTTATTTTTTTCTTCTTTAGCTTTAAAACAGTCAATTTCGTTTTGTAATCTATTTATCTCATTCTCTAAATCAACTATTTTTTTCTCAGTATATTTTTTAAGCACAACTTTAAGGCTAATATTCTTAAGTTTTAAAAATGCTTTTTTAAATTCTTTAGGTAATTGAATGCTAAAATCATACAAATCTTTTATTTCTAAACCTTGCATTAATTGAGCAACATTCATATACGAATCGTCTTGTCCAATTACTAAAGTTATATCATTTTTTGATAACTTCTTAATAACTACATTTTTTGTATTATAGACTTCAATGTCTACAGTAATTTGATCACCAGGATTTAAGATATTATTTTTTATTAATTCCATACTTACTCCTTAATATTTTTGTCATTTTTAACTAATTCTTCAAATAATTCAAGTGCACTAATACCTTTAGCATAATTCATTCTATTAGTACCAACTAATGAAATTTCTTTAAATTTAGCATTTTCAATTTTACGTGTTATAAAAGTGCTATGATCATTGCAAATTGCAATTTTAATATTTTCATCTTCACTTAAATCAGCCTCAATAGATTCCCAAATTGACTTATTTTCAATGGTATCAAGAATTTTTAATAAATCTGTTCTAGCTATTTCATCAGCTAAAATAATGTTATCTTTACCGTAAACATTATTTTTATTTTCAAAGTGAAATTCAAAAATTTGGTTTGCAATATTTTCTAATACAGATTCATAGTTTTTAATAGATTCAGCTAAAATAGGCCTTAAAGCTTGGGCTGCTTCGCATAATTTTACTAAAGGAACATTGATAAGTCTTTCTTTAAAAATTCTCATTGCAATTCTTAAATCGTTCATAGATACAATATCAGGGTCAATTGTAATTAATTTAGTAATAGCTTCTCCATACGAGTTAACTATAACTACAGTACCTTGATAATCGTTAATAGGTACAAGTTGAAGCATAACTAAGGTTGCATTTTCATTGCTTTCAGTTGTTACTAATGTAACACCAATAGTTTCAGCCAATAAATTTGCAACTTCTTTAACAGTTTGATCAATTGAAACTCTTCTTTTTGCAAAAAGATCTTTCATTTTATTTTTCAATGAACTAATATCATCTTTTGTTAAATAGTGAGCATAGTAGTTATATCCTTTTGTTGAAGGAACTCTACCGCTTGAAGTGTGTCTTTTTTCCAAAAACCCCTTTAATTCAAGTTTATTCATTAAACTTCTGATTTTTGCACTTGAAAATTTAATGTTATATTTTTCAATTAATAATTGAGAACTTACAGGGTATCCTGTTTCAATATAAGATTCTACAGTACACTTTAATATAAGTTTTTCATCACTATCGTGAATTTCGTTAAAATCTAAATTATCCATATATTAATTATATCCTAATTTTGTCAATCTTATGCTTAGAGTGCTAAATTTTATAATTTACTAAAATAACTGTTTTAAAGGTTAATTATAAAAATAAATTAACCATAGTATATTATTTTAAATCTTAGAGTGCTAAAATAAAAAACCCGCTTTTTAAAGCGAGTTAGTAATTCAATTATTATTTTTTGTTTGAATTCATTTTTGCAAGTCTTTGGTTAAATTTATCAACCATACCAGTAGCTTTTGTTTTTGCTTTGTCACCAGTATAAACTACGTGGCAACCTGAACAAACGTCAACAGAAATAGATTTTTTAGTAGAACCGAATTGGAAGTGTTTTCCACATGTTGAGCATGTAGCTTCAATTTGGAAGTATTGTGGGTGAATATCTTTTTTCATATTTTATCCTTTACTTTCCTGATTATTTTGAGTAGAACTCAATTACGAAGTTTTCTTTCACTTCTTGGTTTAATTCACTTCTGTCTGGTAATCTATCAAATGTAACTTTAGATTCTTTAACTGTTAATCAAGCAGCTGCTGTTCTTGTTTCTAATGATTGTTTGATTTGAACGTTGTTTCTTGATTTTTCTTTTAATTCAATAACATCGCCAACTGAAATAATCATTGATGGAATGTTAGCTTTGTGACCATTTAATGTAAAGTGGCCGTGGCTAACTAATTGACGTGCTTGTCTTCTTGTTGAAGCAAAACCAGCACGGTAAACTAAGTTATCTAAACGACTTTCTAATAATTGAAGTAAGTTTGTACCTGCAACACCCTTCATTTTTGAAGCACGAACGAAGAACTTGTGCATTTGTTTTTCGTTTAAGCCGTAAATGTATCTAATTTTTTGTTTTTCATATAAGTGTTGACCATAGTCAGATAATTTAACACGTTTGTTACCGTGTTGACCTGGTGCATAAGTACGTTTTTTCCCTTTTGCAAATTCTTTGCCGTTTTCAAGAATTGAAATTCCATAACGACGTGATTTTTTGAAAACAGGACCTAAGTATCTCATAATTTCCTCTTTCTGCATAAAACATAAAGAGATTATTCTCTATATATTTAATAACGTTTTAATGATTTCAACATTCAGCTTGTCTACTATCAAATCCACTTGAAATGTTATGTTCATATATATGAATAACTGCTGTTAAATGCTTTTATATTTTAACAAATATATAATTATTTTCAAACTATTTAATTTATTAAATATTCGGTTATTAAATTGATGTTAATAAGCTTGTAATCTTAGCTAATATTATTAATAATATAATGGCATACTTAATTTTAAAAGTATAATAAATATAGTCTAAAAATATGGAGGAAATATGGCTACTTTAAAAGAAGAATACCTTAAAAAAGCTGATGGTCTTAGCTTAACAAATGAAATAAATCAAGATCAAAAAGATTTAATTAAAACTATCATCAATAAATTTGATGATAATGACAAAAACTTACAAAATGTTTACCAATTTTTAATAAAAAGAGTTAAATTAGGTTTTACTTTTGATATTGCACCTTCAGTTGATTCATCACAAGTTGCACTCTTAGTAAAAAATGAACAATTATCGTTTAAAAATAATTTTAACGATAACCAAAATAACCTAATTATTGGTGAAAATTACGATGCTTTAAAGAATTTAATTAGTATTGAGAGAGAGAGAGAAGATCGAGAATCTAACTACGACATAATTTATATTGACCCTCCATATAATACCGAAGCTTCTAGAGCTGACGGTAACAACTTAAGCGAAAAAGATGACGTATCTAACGATAAATTCATCTACCGTGATAAATTCAGCCGTACAGGTTGATTGAATATGCTTAACGAAAGATTAATTATGGCTCGCCAACTTTTAAAAGAAGATGGTGTAATTTTCGTATCAATTGATGATAACGAACAAGCCTATTTAAAAGTATTAATGGACGAAATTTTCGGGGAAGAGAATTTTATAAGTTGTATAACGTGACAAAAGAAAAACGAAGGTTCTGCTAGTGATTCATCATATATTAAGAATATTACGGAATATATTTTAGTTTATGCTAAAAATTTAGATGAATTCAAGCCAAATCATTATTTTATTAATGTTAATAAAGAAACATATAAGTATTCTGATGAATATATAAACGAAAGAGGAAAATATCTTTTAAAACAGCTCGATGGAGCATCAATAACATGGTCCCATGGAATGGATTATATTATTGAACATAACGGTAATCAATATTTTGCGGGTGGTTCAAAAGATGAATGAGTAAAACGTCATAATGGTTTACACGCATTTAAGGATTGGTGTTGGAGATGAAGTTCTGAGAAGGTAAAATGAGGCTTAGATAATGGTTATATAGTTTTCAAAAATGGTAAGGTTTATTCTAAACAATACCAATTTGTAGACAATGAAGGTAATAAAATAGATAGAACTTCTAAATTTTCAAATTTAATATTAGATATACACAATACACTAGGTACTAAAGAAATAAGAAATATATTCAACCGAAAATCATTCGATCACCCCAAACCATCAATTTTACTTTTGCATCTAATCAACCTTCACCCTAACCCTAATGCCCGTGTTCTTGATTTCTACGCAGGATCGGGAACAACTGGACATGCTGTTTTAGAACTTAATAAAGAAGACGGCGGAAGTAGAACTTTTACCTTAGTTACAAACAATGAAAATAATATTGGTACTAATGTATGTTATGAAAGACTTTATAGAATTAATAACGGAAAAGGAACCAAAGAGGAACAAGACTTTGATTGAATAAAGAAAAACGAACCTTACGAAGCAAACCTAAATGTTTTTGAACTAAAATACTTCAACACTGCATTATTTAATAATGAAATTGATATCGAAAAAATCAAAAGCACCTATATTAAAGAATTAAACGATTTTGGCATTAATACTTCTAATCTAAAAACAATTGATATCTTAAATGATTTAACCGCCTTAAAACCTATAGAAAAAACTGAGGATAAATTTAATGAAACTAAGTAATTCACAAGCAAAAGCAGTTAATGAATTAGTATCTAAATTTAATCCAACACATAAAAGTATTATTGATTTTCAAGCTCCTACAGGTTCTGGTAAAACTTTTATGATCGTTAACGTGATTGATAAATTAATATCAAAATATCCTGATGAAAAATTAACTTTTGTTATTGCTACATTATCATCAGCCAATTTACCACAGCAAATGTAGATAACTTAAACGAATATAAAAACTATTTAGATAATCGTTTTATAACAATAGAGAGAAAAGAATCTCCATCATCAAAAGGTTCTAAAATTAAAGATGCACATTATCAAATCTTAGCTAAAGAAAATAATATTTTAATTTTAGGTACTCAATCATTTGGTAAAGATAGAATATTCACTGAAGAAGGCACTTTAAATGCCTTTATTAATCAAATTAAGTCAGAAAATTATAAATTAATTTACATTAGAGATGAAGCACACTATGGAGGTGAAGCCAAAAAAGAAAATGATGGATTTATTGATTTTGATCCTGATAAAAATATTAATGAACAACTAAATGTATCAAAAAAAGAAAATCAAAAGTTTGAATTACAAATGCAAGAAGCAGCTCATTTTATTATTAAAATGACTGCGACACCTAAAGGCAAAAACGAACTAGTTTTATTAGATGAAAAAGATCTTGAAGATGACAACATTCAACTCTTAAAGAAATATTCAAAATATAATGAATATCTTGATGATATTAAATTTGAAGATATTTCTAATGAAATGATTTTAGAAACGGCATGTAAAAAATTCAAAGAAATTAAGGCAAAATATGCTAATTATGAAAAGGAACCATATTTACAAAATATCAATCCTGCAATGCTTATTCAAGTAAGAGATAAATACGAGAATAGTAAAGAAGAATTTGAAAAAGAAATAGAAAATATTAAAAAAATACTTGATAAGTACAGTTTAACTTGAGTTCAATATTTTGGTTCAGATGATGTAGAGTCGTCTGTTAGACTACAAAACAAATCATTAAGAGCTATATCTCACAATAATTCAGATATTGACGTAATTATTTTTAAAATTGGTCCTGCTACTGGTTGAAATATTCCTAGAGCCTGTATGCTAGTTCAACTTAGAAATGTTTCTTCAGACAGTTTAAATACACAAACATTAGGCAGAATTAAAAGAAATCCTAACCCAGATGCTGACTATTCAATGAGTTCTATTGAATTAAACTATTATTACTATTCAAATATAGAAGAATCTAAACGTAAAAGAGTAACATTAGTTTTAAAAGAAGAATTTAGAAACGAAAAATTTAAAGTAGGTTCAATTGATAAACTTGAAATTAAAAAGAAAATAAATAGCCCTAACTACTTAAATAATTTATTAGCAATTTTAGATGTTAATGAATTTAATTCTGAGTTCAAAAAATATCATAATCAATTTACTGAATTTGAGTTTATAATAGCCAAAGAAGAAAAATTTGGCGATAAAAAACTTATTGTTAATAAAATTACTAATAATATAGATTTAGAAAAATATAAAGAAAAGTTTTTTATTGAAAATAAAAAGTATTTTACAAAAGAGATCATAAACACTATGGAAGATTGATTTTATCAAAATAGACAAATAGGCGAATTCAATGATAAATTTTCAATAAATTTATTCTGATTTATTATCTCAATAGTTAAAATTCAACAGATAAAAAACCTATTTTATGAAGTTATTAACGACACAAATTCATCAAACAAAATCTTTAAAATATCTGAAAAAGTCTTACCTATCAATAATGATTTTTTAATTGGAGATAGTACTATAGATATAAATATTTCTAATAAAAAATATGCTTATATGAATATTCAAACTAAAAAAGATGAAATAAATATTAATTATTTTGACTCAAAAGCTGAATCAAAATTTTTAGAACTTTTAAAGGAATACATATTAACCAATAATGATGACTACAAAATCAAAATTTGGTCTAAAAATCCTGTTTTTCACGGTTTATTTTTAGAATATATAAATGATGATAATGATATTGCAAAGTCCTACCCAGATTTTCTAATTAAAATATCATTTAATAATAATTTAAAATCCGAACATATTTTTTATATTGAAATAAAAGACATTAATGATAAAAGCGTTAAAGTTAAAGACATTATAAAAGGATATGAAAAATACTTTAAAAATTATAGCAATAGCTTGTTTAATGATATTAACAATGAAAATCTAACTTTAATTTTGGCTAAAGTAGATAGTAATAAACCAAATAGTATAATCTTTCAAGGTTCTAGTTCAAATCAAGCTATTCAAAAGTTATTAAACGAAAATGAAGATGAAATTAATCATATTAGCTTCCTAGATAAGCTAATTAAAGCACTAAAAAATTAACAATATTCCGCAATTAATCAAATAAAATAAATGAAGTTCATAATAGAACTTCATTTTAAATTTGCCTTACTAATCGTCATATTCTTTATTTACGATTTTTATAGCAATGTTTCTAGGAACAACTTTTTCTAACTCCCTAAGTGAAGCATTATAAATATTTGAATATGTTTTAAAATGATCTAATAATTTTTTTTCCATTACTTTGCCTAAGCCTTTAATTTTAAGTAGTTCTCCTTCTAGAGAAGCAATTTTATGTTTATTTCTTAAATGTGACTTTGCAAATCTATCTACTTCAATTTGTATTTCAGCCATAAAATTATGCAATTCTTGTTCATCGAAATAAACTTCTTCTTCATTTAAATCAATGAGAGCTTTTGTTTTATGAAAATCATTTTTAACTAGTCCAACAACAGGTGTATTTAAACCTAAATAGTTTAAAGTTTTTTTGACTTCTTTAACTTGTTGCAAGCCTCCGTCAACAATTATTAAGTCATAATTTTTGCTATTTTTATCACTTTCAAAAAATCTTGTTACAGATTGTTTCATATATTCAACATCAGTGTGTCTTGAAGTTGAATTATCAAGGTTAAATTTTCTATATTTACTTTTGTTTTTTAAACCGTTTGTATATGTTATAGCAACACCAACAGGAACAGAATTATTTAAGTTTGAATTATCAAAAATCACAATGTTTTTTAATGACGCTAATGGGATATATTTTTGTAATAAAGTAAGCATATTTAATGCTTTCATATTCTTATTATTTTGATTCAAGTGTTCACGATTGTAAAAATCATTTAAGTTAATTTCTGCTAACTCCAGAATTTTTTTGTTTGGACCTATTTTAGGGGTTAAAAAATTAAATTGACTGCCTATATTTAATGAATTAAATCAATCAACATCAGAAACAATTAAACTACTTGGCATAATATGATTCTCATAGTAATGATCAAGAAAATATCTCATACTTTCTTTTTCATCAACATTAATTGGAAAAACTATATTTTCCTTATTCAATAGAATTCCATAACGATAAAATAAGATAGTCACAAAAATCACTTCTTCAGCTGTTTTATAGCTTAATACATCAATATTTTCATCGTTTTTAAGTTCTATAATTTGACTTTCTTTAAATTTGTTTAAATATTGAATAGTGTCTCTTAAATCTAATGCCACTTCAAATTGATTATTTTCCGCAGCTGAAAGCATATTATGCTTTAAATTATCTAAATATTTATTATTTTTAAAGCTTAATAAATCCTTAACTTTATTAAATTGTTCTTTTCAAAATAAAGGATCTTTATTTTCTATTTTTAAACCATTTTCAAACAAAACTTCTCTTTGCAATCATTTAAGTAAAATTGATCCGCCATAACCGGAAGGGAATGGTCCATAGTAATAAGTTTTATCATTGGAATTATTTGAAACTCTTCTACCTAGTGTAATACTTAAAGAGCTTTTTAATAATTGTACTTTTAAATATGGATATCTTCTATCATCTAAAAGCAAAATATTATACTCAGGATTATATTTTTCAATTAATCTTCGTTCTAAAAGTAAAGCTTCTTTATCTGTAGTTGTAAGAAATATTTCAAAATCATTAATTAAATTAACAAGCTTATTAGTTTTATATGAATTTATAGAACCTTCAAAATATTGGTTCATTCTATTTCTTAGATTTTTTGCTTTACCAACGTATAAAACAGTATCTTTAGTATCTTTTCAAAGATACACACCTGGGTTTTTAGGAATATCTTTTAATGCTTCAATAAGTTGATTTCTATCCATTTATTCGCATACCTCAACAATTCAATCAACTAAAATTTCTTCAGGATAAAAATTGTGACCTAAATACTTAATTTTATTATTTTGGATAACACAAAAAGTCGGAACTTCTAAAAGTTGGTATTCAGTTCCTGGCTGCATATATAAACCTGATTCAATTGCGTTAACTTCATAAAATAGAATATCCTGTCTATCTTTGTATTTATTTTCTACAGAATACATAATTCTTTTCATTATTTTACATATTTGATTATTCTCAACAGTAAAAAAAACGAAAAACACATCCTTACTATTTTCAGAATGTTTTATAAATCTTTCAACATCTTTTCAAGGGAGTAATTTCATAGTTTACTTTCTGCCGCTCAAAATTGGACTTATTCAATCGTTATTTTCAGATTCATCAGTTTTAGCGTCATTTTCGGAAATTATTATTGTACTAGTATCAAATGTAAAATCAAAATTTTGTTGTTTTGGTTTGGTTTGTTCTTGTGATTTTTCGATTGTTGTTAATGTAGATAACTCATTGCTCATGAGTTCATCATTATTTTTGTCGTCTGCAATATCTAAAGAAATTTCTGTTGTATCAACTATAAAAGATGGCTCATTGCTATTATTGTCCTTTAGTTCAACATCAACGGTATCCACATCAAACGCAACTTCATTGGTAATTATTCCGTTTTGGATACCCGTATTTAAGGTTTGTGGAGCAGATAAAATAGAAGAATCATCTGACACAACAATTTCATTTGTATCTATAGAAAAAGCAAATTCTTCAGTTGTATTGATAGAATTAATGCCTTCTTCCTCATCAAAATCAAATTTATTATCATCTATTGAAATAGGAAAATTATCTTTAATTACTTGAGCTGAATTTAAAACAGAAATTTTATTATTTTGCTGTAAAACAGCTTTGCTCGCTAAAACAATATCAAAGTTCTCTTGATTATTTTCTTCAAACATTTTCACTTCTTGAGTTTCAAAATCTTTGAGCGTAATTTCTCTAGAGGGTTCAAAAGTTATATATTCCTTATTTGAATTTTTTGTTTTCGTTAATAATGAATCGGGATTTGCAGCCGCAATTATTAAGTCTGGATCAGAATCGTATTTTATTGTGTTATTTTCAAGTATGAAATTGATGTCTTCATCTGTTTTAAGGGTGTTTTGAGATTTTTTTGTATTAAAGAATTTAGCTAATGATACGTTTTTAATTAGTAACTCTGCATTTTTATCTATTTGCTTAAGCAAATATGAAAATTTAACTTTATAAGTGTCTATATCTAAAATATATGCACATTTTTTATAAAAAGTAAATAGTAATTTAACCTGCTCTGTATAGTAAAAAATAAAGTTTCTTTTTTGTAAATATCTTTCAATATGAGCCATAGTATATTTTTTAGGCAGTAAGTTTTTAAAGTATTCTTTTGGATTTAAAGTTACCAAAAACATCCACGAAAAAGCTATTATCATTAATGAAATCACTCAAGCTAAATAAGGCGAAAAACTTATTACATAAAGAAGATTTAAAATAGAATCAAGATAAATACCAACGTTTAAATATGCGTGTGGCAAGATGTTTTCGTTAGCTATTCTTCCATCAACAGTAAATGACTTATATCAACCATCTACATAAATATATTTAATCTGATTTGTACTTATAAAGGTAGTATGCATATCAATTCTCATAAACATCAAAACAGAATGATAAATAATTGCAATAGCTAATAAGTTTAGTCATATAAACGATATTAGAGCTTTTCTAAAGGTCCAATAATCAACTCTTAAATAAGTGAAAAATCATTTTAAATAATGTTTTTTAAATCAGGGGCTAGCTCACCTAATAAACAATGTTAAATAAGAACCAATTAAAACTAAAATCATTAAGTCGCCAAAAACCAGGCCAAAACTATATAAATAAATTTCTCTCAATAAATCACTTTTAGCAAGATTGCCATATTGAAGCATAATAAAAAATACGCTTGTAAAAATTAAAACAATGAACTTGATAATTTCAGCTGGCACAGACATTTTTACGTCCGCAACAACTTCATTATCTTTCTTTAATTCAACATTTTTAATATTTAGATTTTTATCGATTTTATGGCCGGATAACTTCATATAAAAATTATATTTTAAATTTAATATATATAAATGAAAATGCCACTCAAGTTATTTTTTGAGTAGCATCGCTATTTCTTCTTTATATATAGGTTTATCATCAACATATGGGGTTTCTAAAATAATTGGAATATTATCAAAATCTTTATCAAAAACAAATTTTTGCAAGCATTCTAAACCGATAAAACCTATATCAATGTTTTCGTGTCTATCCTTATGGCTTGAAAGATTGTTTTTTGAATCATTTAAGTGAATAACTTTAATATGTTTTAAAAGGTCGTAATCTTTTAGTTGTTTTTTAAAAGCTTCATAATTTTTAATATCATAACCAGCATCTCAGATATGACAAGTATCTAAACATACTTGAAATCTTTCGTTGTCTATTTTATCTATAAAATACCTTATTTGGTCAAAATTAACACCTACTTCAGTACCCTTTCCTGCCATTGTTTCAACACAAATTACTACATCTTTAGTTTTGCTTAAAATTTCTTTAACTGAGCTAACAAACGTATCTAAACTTTCTTGTAAATCAAAAGTAGTATAAGAACCAGGATGTAATACTAAAAATTTAGCTCCTATATAGTTCATTCTATTTATTTCTTGAATTAAAAAATCAATTGAGAACTTATTTTTTGAAATGCTTGTAGGGTTAACAATGTAAGGGGCGTGAACTACAATATCTTCAGGTTTTATTTTATCTTTAAAATTAGCTAAATATTTATCTAATTGATATTTATCAGTTTCAACTCTTTTAACGTTTTGAGGAGCACCTAAATATATCATCATACAATTAGCACCATTATTTAAAGATTCAGAAGCTGAACCGTATAAATAATCAGGAGATTTAAAAGGAACGTGGCTACCTAATTTAATCATTTATAACCTTCTTTTTAGTAGTAAAAAATTTGAATAGACCTGCAGACCTACATTTTGGAGCAATTTCATCGGCAACATTTTTCAATGACTTTGAAGCATTTTTCATTGCCACTAATTTATTAACATAACCTTTTGCACCTGTATCAGCATCTGAATCACCAATATGAGTAGAATTACCAGGATCTAAATTTAACTCTTTCATATATAAAGATTCTGCAATTCCCTTGTTTATAGACTTATCGGTAATTTCAATAATGTAATTTTTACTTGCTAAATATGCATTAACTCTTTTTTCAAAAAGTAATTTAAACTTATTTAAAACTTTAGAAGATTTCATATTATTTTTAAGTACAAATGCAATTTTTAAGACTGTTTTATGGTTATTTATGTCAAAATTTTTTGCATAATCAATGATTCTTCATTTTTTTCTAAATAATAATTTATTAAATCATTTCCCGAATCTACTTTGAACATATACCGATTCACTTTTATGGTCAAATACTACAAAATTAATTTTATTTGTGATACAGTATGATACAATTTCTTTAACAAGTTCTGCTTTCATTTCAAAACAATTTGCGAGCTTATTTTTGATATAAATTTCTGCGCCTGAAGTACAAATTACATCATTAAGGTTAAAAATATGTAATGTTTTTTTCAATCTAGCATCATGATAACTTCTTCCTGTTGAAAAAATTACATTCGCAAAATTCTTAAGCATCATAATAGCACTGATATTTCTTTTAGACATTCTAGAATTATATTGTCTGTCAAAAAGTGTTCCATCTAAATCGATGAAATATGTAGGTTTATTACTATTCATAGTAATAGAATTATAAAATAAAGCGATAAATATTAATTTATTTGTATTATTTATATATGGAGGAATATGACAGGTAAAAAAATTATGGCCATTTTTGGCTCACCAAATAAAGATTCATTAAGTACGAAAGCAAATGTTTTTGTTGTAAATGAATTAAGTAAAAAATATCCGAATTCACAAATTTCTTTATTAGACTTAAATGATTCAATTTTTACTAAAACACTTATGAATGCGAATAATATGCCAAATTATTTCAATGAAATTGAATCTGATTTATGGATAAATAAGCTTAAAGAAATTGATATTTTAGTAATCTCAAGTCCAATGATTAATTTTAATTATTCAATTTTAATTAAAAACTTCATTGATTCAATTTGTGTAGCTAATAAAACTTTCTCGTACAAATATTCTAAAAAAGGGGCTTCTGTTGGCTTGTTAGATAATTTGAACGTAATTATAATTGGAACACAAGGCGCTCCATTAGGTTGATATCCTTTTGGGAATCACATCGAACAATTAAAAGGTACATTTAACTTTTTAGGAGCTCAAAAAATTGAAACTTTATTAATAGATGGAACTAAAGTTGAGCCGAGAAGTAAACTAACACAAGATGAAATCATAAATGAAGTAAGTGAACAACTAAAATGTTTAATTAAAACCTTTTAATGTGGAAAAAACTGAAAAATACAACATATATTATTAATATTTAATTATTGTTAATTTAATATATATAATTTAAACGTATCAAAAATTGAAAGGATATCATGAAATTTAAAAAATTATTTTTAGGCTCAGTAGGGGGGGCTCTAACATTAGCACCTATTGCACTTGCTGTTAGTTGTGGTCAAACATGAGCTAAGAAACAATACTCAATTACAGTTGTTGAAGGTTCTAAGCAACAAGGTGAAGTAAAACAAGGTTCAGGATTCAATTATGGTCCATATGATGCATCAAATCTTAAATTATCATTAACATCATTAAATAAAGCATTTAAAGATGCAGACTTTAACACAAAACAAGGTAAACAACTATTCTACTCAGGAATGGATAAAAAATTATATGGTAAATCATCTAAATTACCTTGAGAAGGCATTCACTTTGGCGACTTAAATCTTTCTGACGAAAATTGACAACTAGTAACAGAAGGTACACCATTATATACATCAAAATCATCAGGTAAAACAAACTTTAGTGGTTATATTGATGTTTTAGAATTTAAACCAGGTAATACAATTACACTTAAATTTAGATTAGGTAACTTCAGAGGCAAAACAGTTACTGAAGATGCTTACACAATGACATTTTCATTAAAATAATATAATTAATTAACAGCCTTAAAAAGGCTGTTTTATTGTGCTTTTAGTAAAAATTTTAAATTACTTTAAATATTATTTAATTATCATTAATCCTAAATATTAAAATTATTTTAATATATTCAAAATAGCAAAGCGAGCAAATACTTATTATATGATGAATTCTTAGATATAAACCCATATTGACTTAATCACTCTTTATATGCTAAAATCTATTTTTATGCTGATTATGTTTTAGATTATGATTTAAAAGAAGTTTTAGAAAATATGAAAGTAGAAATCTTGGAAACAATTACTCCTAATAAAATGTCAATTAAAACTCTTTTGGATAAAGAACAATATTACATAGAAAAACACTTATCCTATTTTAATGGCTTTAATGCCTTAAATCTTTTTGCTAATTATCATAAATATATTTATCCTGATTGAAATAAACAAACTTATTTATCATTTCAAAAAGATTACTTACAAGCAAAACGTTATTTTGAAAAGCTTTCTAAAAAACATAGTTGATTTATAACTTTAAATTACAAGAGATTTAATCAACTTGATTGAGATTTACTTTTAGCAAATAAGTTAATAGCTCAAAATAAATATGAAAAAACATCCTAATTAGGATGTTTTATTTTGTTCTAAAATCTTCATATAATCACTAATAATAATAGGAGAAATACTTTCAGCAATATTGAAACCAACAGGGATATTGTATTGATCTACTTGGCATTGATAGTTTTGGTTATCAGTTATTCCACTAGTAATAATATATTTTAATTCATCATAAGCAAGTGTGTTTGTTTTCTTACTTAAAGAAGCTAAATCATAATTATCTTTATTAAGGTTTAAATCTTTACTAATAGATAAAGTATTTGTTATCTGATCATTAAGTTCGTATTTAGTATTCATTAAGCCTTGTCCTGAGTTTCCTTTATTAATATAACCTTTAAAGATTTTAACGATTTTTCCATCTTTTAAATTTTTAATTCAATATTTAGTATCAGTTCAAAGATTTGAAGCAGTTAAATAAGGTGTATTAGTGTTAAAATCATAAACATTAAATCATTCATTTTGATCATAATTTAAACCTAATACATTAATCATTTTGCCATCATATCTTCAAGGCTCTAATCTATTATCATCCCATCCTTTAAAAAACATTAAACCTGAGTTAATATGGAAATTAGGGACATTTTCAACATTATTAGTTGTGATATTGAAATTATTTAAACCAACATAAGGTTCATAATCTTCAAATGGGTATTTGTTATAGCGATTATGAATGTCATAACCTAATTCTTTGTTTATATTATACATTCTTGATATTACCTTAGTTTGATAATTTTGCATATTTTCTTTAATATAAAATGCAAAAGTGAGGTTCCGCCTAAAACGATAAATAATAAAAATCTATTTTAATAATAGACTATTGTTTAGAAAGCAATAGAAAAGATT
>NZ_JHXS01000006.1 GCF_000687775.1 Mycoplasmopsis felifaucium ATCC 43428 | reverse complement strand
ATTATTTAAACCCTTAACACTTTGTTCAAATAAATATCTTCCAAATAAAATAAAAATAAATACAGTAACAATTGGAGAGAAAAATGTCATTATCATTCTTCTTTTATCTGTAAAGAATAATTTAACATTACGCATAAATAATACTTGTAAATTTTTAAACATTCTTGGCCTCCTTTTTTGTTACATTTAAGAAGACATCATCCATAGTACCTTTTTTAATTTCGAAATCTTTTAATAAGTCTTTATATTTTTCAAGGAAATCTGTGGCTTCATTATATTGCTTAAAAACGATTGCATATGCGTTATCATCATAAGAAAAATTTAAATCGTGTTCTAATAATACTTTTTCTAATTCGGCTGTTTTATCGCCATAAACAAAAATAGTTGTGTTACTAAATCTACTCTTCAATTCAGCGGGCGTTCCTTCAGTTAATTTAACACCTTTATCAATAATAATTGCATAATCGCAACTATTAGCTTCTTCCATATAGTGTGTAGTTAAAATAATAGTTAGTTTTCTTTCTGCTCTTATTTTTTTAAGTGTATCCCATACAAGTTTTCTATTATTTGGATCTAATCCAGTTGTCGGCTCATCTAAAAATAAAATTTCCGGTTTATGAATTAAAGCTCTTGCGATATCTACTCTTCTTCTTTGTCCACCGCTTAAAGTTCTGTATTTTTGATTCAAAATATCTGTTAAATCAAAATCATTAACAATTTCATTAACCAATTCAATTGGTTTAATATTTTTAAAAAACTTGTGATATAAAGTTGCTCTAATTAATAAATTGTCTTTGACGCTTAAATTATCATCAAGAATTGATTCTTGGAAGACAACACCAATTTTGTTTCTAACTACTTCAAAATCTTTGGCCGTTTTAATTTCGTTTCCATCAATTGAGATTGTTCCTGTATCTTGATGTAATAACCCTACAATCATACTTAAAGTTGTTGTTTTTCCGGCTCCATTTACACCCAAAAAACCATATAATTCACCTTTGCCAACTTTAAAACTTAAGTTATCCAAAGCTTTCTTTTTACCAAAGGATTTACTTAAATTTTTAACTTCTAATATATAAGTTGAATTCATATTAAAACCTTCTTTAAATAAAATATTTTTTATTATATAACTTTTATTTTGCAAGTTCATGAATTTGAAAATTAAAATATAATTTTAAATATGAAATTAATTAGTGACAACAGACGTGGTTTACACGGTTATAAAATAATTGAAAAACATGAAGCAGGAATCGAATTACTTGGCTGAGAAGTTAAATCTGCAAGAGCAGGAAACGTTAATTTAACAAATTCCTATATTTTCTTTAGAAATGGAGAAATATTTCTATGCAATGCATCTTTTGCAAAATATATGTTGTTACAATGTGAAGAAGATAGAGAACGTAAACTCTTAATGCATAAACGTGAGATCGAACGTTTAAAAAGCAAAAAAGAAAAATTAAGTAGTTCTACTATTTTGCCAACTAAAATTTATTTCAATGATAAATCTAAAATTAAACTTGAAATAGCATTAGTTCAAGGTATGAATAAAGCCGATAAACGTGAAGAAATTAAACGCAAAGATAATGAAATGTACATCAAAAAAGTACAAAGCAGATATATATAAAAAATCCCTATACGGGATTTTATTTGAATGAAACTAGTGGTTTAAACACTTTAGATTGAGTTTCACCTGTATGAATAAAGTCATTTAGTATTCTAGTAATTTCCATGCCAATTTGTGGGTAGTCTATAAAAATTTTGCATTTATATTTAGATTGATAATCATAAATAGAAACATAACTAATATCCGTTAATCTTAAATTTTTATCTGCAGAAGAAACTAAATTTATGAAAACCTCATGAGTAGAAGCAACTACATTAACTATGTTTTCTTTATTTAGGTAGTTAAGGAATTCTTTGAATTTCTTAACATTTTTATTTTCCAAAATTGCTATTTCATAGTTTAATCCGAGTTCTCTAGCAGCTTTTTCAAACCCTTTTTTTCTCATTTCTTGTTGATGTTCATCAAGTTTATTATCTATAGGTAAGATAATTTTTTGACCATCTTCAATATATTCAGCGAATTTTTTTGTAATTGAATAAAAAGAATTTTCATAGTCAATTGAAACACAGTTAAAGTCTGAATTTTGCTCGTTATAAATAAGTGTTGCACAATCTGATACATTTTCTTTTATGTAAGCTAAAATCTTCTCTCTATCATTAGTTGGCAAGAAAAAAACAATTGAGCGTGGCCTTCAAGAAATTACATATTTAACTGTTTCAATGTAGTTTTCGTAAGTTGGCTCAGTAAAAGTAACAATAACTCTTTCGTTATATTTTTTAGCACCTTGTTGAATACCATTCATAACTTGTGTACATGAATTATCATATCATTCAGGAACAATTACAAAAATTGAATTATCATGCCCTCTGATTAATCTAGCACCATGGTTTGGATAATAATTGTGTTCTTTAACGATTTCTTCAATTTTTTGTTTAGTGTTCTTAGAAACATAACCGCCATTGTAAAAACGACTTACTGTACTAATAGAAACTTTTGCCAGTTTAGAAATATCTTTATAAGAAAAATTTTTCATAATTATTCTTATTATATATAAAAAAAATATTTATGGTAATTTTTCATATTTCAACAAAATAGTATCAATTTTGATAAAAATGTTTGCCAGAATCAATGTTTTTTAATGCTATAATTATATGGCTAATAAAATAGAAACCTTATAACCTGGTCAGGACAGAAATGGAGCAGCCACATTAAGAAGTACTATGTTTATTAGCTTTTTTATTTTCCTTAAAAGGCTATAAAAAAAGTGCTTTCGCACTGGTATTCTCACGAACATATGGAGCAAATGAGGGGAATTGAACCCCCGTATCAAGCATGGCAAGCTTGTGTTCTACCATTGAACTACATTTGCGTTTACATATATAAGTTTATACCAAAATTTGTAAAATGCAAATATTTTGTATATTTTTATTGTTGTTCATTATAAAAGTGAGGTTAAAAATTGAAACTGCCTTTATTTTTATTTTGACAAATCTGAATTTAATTTCTTTAGGTTTCTAGGTTTCTTAAACAATACTCATGCAACAATTCTTTTAATTCTAGAACTCGTATATCTTTTTGATGTACAGGCATCAATAAATTGTTCATATGTTGGCATATTAATATTTTTGCAAATTAAATTTTCCATTCCTTCTGAAATAATTGGAATTAATTTAATAATATCTTTGCCTCATTTTATAACTCTTCTTTGAAATTTTAAATACAAATTACTGATGTTTATAGGTGTTTTAGTGAATTTCATTGGACTATATTGAGAAATATCTTCTCCAGCGTATATCATTTTTCTTAACAATGATGCAGACGCATATTCACCATTTGTTTCATCGCTATGAAAACCTACATTACGTTCAATAGAAAAGATTTCAATGGGTAAATTGTTATTTATAATAGTTTTAACATATTCAAATCCTAATATGTCATTTGGCATATTATAATTTAATCCACTAATTTCTGCTAAAGCAATAGAACAAGCTTTCGGAAAACTAACCTTTTGATTTTTTTGAATTTTTCTAGTTAATTCGTAAAATTCATTTTGCTTATCTCTTAAAATGGTCGCAATTTCAATCATTTTTTTAACATCATTCGTCTCAGAGCCAAAAACAATTTTGTTAATTTTGCCTTTTGTATAAAGCTTCATAACAGCATTAAAAGCAAAAATATGTGCTGCCTGACAAGTTTCATCAAAACTTAATTTCAAAACTTTATCAACACCAAATTCCTTTGCTATTTTCGCTCTTTCTTTAAATGGAGCAACAGCAAACTCACCACGTTGGGTCATTTTTTCCGATAAAACTACTATTATTTTTTCGCCAGGGAAATTTTCCTTAATTCATTTAATTTGCTTAATGTGTCCATTATGAAATGGGTTATATTCAGCCACTATACCTATTGCCATACTTCTCCTTATGTTCAATAATATACTAAAAAATATTAGGAATTTATTGTGATATGAATAAAAAAACAATTTTTTTTATAAAAATAATATTATATGAATTAGTATTCTTTTATTTATAATAATCATATGAAAAAATATGCAATAGTTGTTGACTCATCTTGTGGATTAACTAAAGCACAAGCTGAAAAATTAGGATGATACTACCTGCCTCTATATATTGACATTGATGGAACTAATTACGCTGACGGAGTTGAAATTGACTCATCAAATATTTTTGATAAATTTACTTTAAAATCAAACGTAAAAACATCTATGTTCAATTTAAGCTATGCTGAAGAATTATTTACTAAACTTTCAGCAGAATACGAAGAAATTATTGTTTATCCAATTTCCAAAGCATTGTCAAACAGTTTTAGTGCTTTATCTGTTATGAAAGCAGACTTTCCTAAATTAAAAATAATTGAAAGTGTTGAAATAGCAACATTAATTTTGATTGATTTATTTTGATTCCAAAGTCAAATGGAATTAGACTCAAGCAAAATTAATGAATATATTAATTTTATGGAGCAAGGTAGTTTTAAAAAATCTATTACATTAATACCTAAACATAATAAATATTTGGTTAAAGGCGGAAGATTACACCCCGCTGCAGCTTTGATAGCTAAAATGTTCAATATTGTGCCAATGATTAAATTTGAAAACGGTCAGCTTTTAAAAGAAGGAATTGGCAGAAACTTCTATAAAACAATCTTAAAGAACGCACAGCAAAAAGCAAATGATTTTCGTGTTGATGAAAATCATGTTAAAAAATGTATTATTTTACATTCTGGTTCAACCGATGAAGATTTAGTACAATATAAAAAACAAGTTGAAAAATTGTTTAATGTAGAATCGAATATTTATAGCATTCCCCCAGTAGTTTCAATTCATGTTGGCCCTGAAGCATACGTATTAATTGTTACTTCTTTACCTAAAGAATTATCTGAAGTAGTTGATAAACAAATGAATATTATTTTTGGAAAATAGCACAATGTGCTTTTTTCTTTTTGCACTGTTTTATAGATTTATTTAAAAAAGAAAATAAAAAAATGGCAGGAGTGACAGGACTCGAACCCATAACACACGGGGTTGAAGCCCGTTGTTCTACCATTGAACTACACTCCTACGATTAGGTAAAAGTATTATACCTAATTATTTTAAAACTTTAGCAAAAACTTCTTCAATGTCTTTTACGTATTTAATTTTCATTAAATCTTCATCATTTACAGTCACGCCTAGTTTTTCTTCATAATCAAAAACAATTTCAGCAAGTGATAATGAATCAATTTTAAGTTCTTCAAATGAAGAATCTGTAGTAACATGTACTTTAGTTAATTTTTGAATTTTTGCAATAATTTCATTTATATTCATAATAATGAATTATAAAGTAAAAAAAGCAATATCTAAATTTTAATAACAGCAAACCTGTCTTTACCGCAGACATCTTTGAAAATAAAACAATTGTTTATTTGTCTTCACTTTTCTATATGTTTAGGATTAATTTCAAATATTAAAAGTCCATTTTCATTCAAATATTTAGGTGCTTCATTCAAAATTTTTTCATAAAAATATCAACCATTTTCAGGGGCGTAAATTGCGTGCTGAGGCTCGTGTTTTAAACTATCACTACTTGCATCAATATCATTAAACGAAACATAAGGTGGATTCGATACTATTAAATCAAATTTTTCAAAAACTCTATCAAATAGATCGCTATGTAAAATTTTTATATCTTTGTTATCCTTAAAATTGATTAATACATTTTCTTTAGTTTGTTCGATTGCTTCAGGATCAATATCGCTCATAGTTAGTTGTATATCTGGAAAATTCTTTTTTAATCCAATTCCTATAAATCCTGAACCACAGCATAAATCTAAAACTTTCATCCCTGTTTTTAAGTAATTTTGGACAATTAAATATATTAATTCCTCAGTCTCATAGCGTGGAATTAATACTTTATGGTTCAAGTTTATATGCACATTAGCATATTCAATATAACCCATAATATATTGCACTGGTCAATTATTATTAAGCATTTCTTGTTCTTCTTCAGATACTATTTCTGGTAATCCATATCTTCTTTTTTCAAGTATTAAATCTTCTTTTGTTGGCATATTATTCCTAATAATAAAAAACTTCAAACGAGTTGAAGTATATATTAAAAACCACCATCTTTAATTTTTTGGTTTTGTTCTTCAGTTAATAAAGCATCAATTAACGAAGTTAGCTTACCTTCCATAATTGGTTTTAAACTTGTTGAAAAACCAATTCTGTGGTCTGTAACCCTATCTTGTGGATAGTTGTATGTTCTAATTTTTTCACTTCTATCACCGTGGCCAGCAAGTTTTCTATATCCTGATTCTTCTTCTTGTTTCTTTTGAAGTTCAAGGTCATATAATTTTGATTTAAGCACCATTAGAGCCGTTTCACGGTTAGCAATTTGGCTTCTTTCATCCTGAGATGTAACAACAATACCAGTAGGTAGGTGAGTAATTCTAACAGCTGAATCAGTTGTATTAACCGATTGACCGCCTGCACCACTTGAACGGTAAACATCAACTTTAATGTCTTGAGGTTTGACTTCAATTTCAATAGAATCATCAATCTCTGGCATGACTGTTACGGTTGCAGTTGATGTATGAATTCTACCTTGCGATTCTGTAACGGGCACTCTTTGAACTCTATGCACACCTGATTCAAACTTAAATTTAGAATATGCTTTATCGCCTTTAATAGAAAACACAATTTGCGAATATCCACCATTTGAAGCAGAGCTGGTTGATAAAACCTTTAGTTTAAAATCTAATTCTTCTGCAAATTTTGAATACATTTTAAATAGATCACCAGCAAAAATGTTAGCCTCATCGCCACCAGCAGCACCTCTAATTTCAACAATAACATTTTTGTCATCGTTTTCATCCTTAGGTAAAATTAAAATTTTAAGCTCTTCCTCAAGTTTGCTTAGCTGATCCAAATTTGAATCGATAATGCTTTTAGCTAATTCAACTTCATCCTGGTTTTTAGATTCAAGCATCTCTTTAGCCATTTCGTAATCATTTAAAAGATTTTCATAAATTTTAAACGCTTCGGCGATGTCTTTTATTTTATTCACTTCTTTACTTATTCTTGTGTATTCTTTAATATCATTGATAACTTCAGGATCATCAAGTTTTTTCATTAAAGATAAATAACTTTCTTTTATCTCAGTTAGAGATTTAAACATACTTTTTTCCATATTTTTAAATTATAAATTATAAATATAAATCCTAAGCCATTTTATTGGCGACTTGGATAGAAAAGATCAAGAGTTATAACTCCTGATCTTCATCATCTTCTCCAAAATAACTTTTTCAACGATATGTTGGTCTTATATTTGCCCTAAAATTTTCTGCAATAGCTTTATCTTTTTTAGCTATTCCAATGTAATAATTTATAACTTGGTTATTGAAGAAATATTCATCATTAGAATATTTACCCATAACTTCAGTAGCTGCTTCTCATACCATTTCTTTCAGATCTTTTGAATATTCATAAAGATAAGCGTTACTTTTAAATTCATCACCATCAACGATGCTTGCACCATTGTGCGGATAGGCTTTAACATCTAAATCAAGGTCAATGAATTTAAGAGTATTATCCTCAAAAATTGGAGGCGAAGCGATATTAACATAAATATAATTCTGCACCGGTTTCAAAAGTATTAAAGCGTTGTACATACCTTGTTTTGGCATAAATCATAGCACATAATCTTTATAAATTCAATTGTGCTTAAATTTTTCTGAAACCTTTGTTTTATGCATACATAAGACAAAATGTTTGTCTGTATTTCTTAATACTTTTACACCATTTCACTGTCTGTATAACATACCATTAAATTTGTAAGCTTGAACATTAATTATAGAACCTGGTAAAGGTAAATTCTGGGGATTTTTCATTAGTAGAAACCTCCCTTCATATATACTTTATTTCCTATTAATTTAAGTTGTTTTGTTTCAAAGTTGTAATCTTGGAAATATGAATAATCACTGCTTATTAAGTATCTATTGTTAGGTACATCCTTGTTAGTGAAATCGGCTCATATTTCGTCTGAATCAATTGAATTATTCGCATTTAAGTCGCCCTTATAGAAGTATATAGGCGAATTAAAATCAACATTATCAGTATTAAAGAATGGTGTATAGTAAGCAAAATAATTTTCATTGTACTCTGAAGCATCAAGTT
Source organism: Mycoplasmopsis felifaucium ATCC 43428 (assembly GCF_000687775.1). Taxonomy (GTDB): domain Bacteria; phylum Bacillota_I; class Bacilli_A; order Mycoplasmatales; family Metamycoplasmataceae; genus Mycoplasmopsis; species Mycoplasmopsis felifaucium. The sequence continues at coordinate 41,607 of NZ_JHXS01000006.1, read as the reverse complement.
TATTAGGTGTTAGTGTTCTAAAACCATCTAAATAATCATCTTTTGCATTATAGTTAAAATAGTTTAAATAATTTAGTGGTAATTTAACAACCTGTGATTGTTTGTTTTTATAAACTAAATATTTAAAATCGCTACTTGGTAAGTATCCAGTAATTTGGTATTCATTTAAGTATTTAGAAATAACCTTATTTTCACTGTTTAAGGCTATTTTAGACTTCATTTGGGCAAATGGCTTCCCATAAAACATTGTGTCAAGAAAACCTTTATAAAATTCTCTATGTTTATCCTGAAATTCGGCAACTCGATAATATTGACTATTTACAATATACTCGTATTTTAGCCCTCAAACTGAATTTGGATATGAATAACTATTGGCATTTTGATTCAAATTATAAATAGTATCAGTTTTTCCATTATATTTATTTACTACTGACGAGTTTAAAGAGCCATTTTCAACTGTTCGTGTTCAGTCAGCCGCATACGATGAAAATGTAGTGTATGAATAGCCATTATTTAAGTCAGTAATTATTGATCCATAGTAGTTTTGGCTAATTTCAAAACCTTGGTCTGTTTTATCTTTATATGGTAAATTACCCTTGTAACTTAAATTTTCAGCATACTTAGAATTAATAGTTTTATCAGTAATACCTTGCACGTAATAAGGCACATATGTATATTTTTGTCATTCTCTAGGCACAAGCTCATCAATAGAATAATAGTAAGTAAGCTGGTCTAATTTATAATCGTAGTGAACATTTGTATACAACTGTCATTGTTTTTGGGCTTTAAAAGATACTTCATCATTAGAATTAGTAACTCTTTTTGCGTATTCTAATAAAGCTTGTCTTTGCATTTTGTCTTTATTATTTGACAATTCAAAAATATCATTAAGTGTTAACACCCTTGTTATAGAATTATTGGGAACATTGGTGATATTTCTTAGATTATCAAATCCATAATTTAGGTTATTAAGATAGTTGTTTATAAAACCAGTATTTCATTGTGAATATCTACCATCATTTTCATTAGTACTATAAACAAAATTAGTAGTATTTGGATCATTAGGATCTAACGATCCATAAGAAGCATACGAGGTTGCTCAGTGATGTTGATATTCATGGAATAATACTTCAATTAAATGTCTAACTTTTGGAACTAATTTAAAACCTTTTTCAGCTATAAAAGAGCCGTTTAAGTAAATTTCATTATATTGTGGCAAATACAATCCATTAGCTTTATCATTTATTACATTAAAGTTGTTTACATTTATGCTTTTAAGGCTAGAAATCTCTGGACCAAAAGTCACTTTTTCATAAAATTGATTAGCTAAGTATGCAAGTCCTTCAAAACCAAGAAAAAATCTAGGTTCTTCTTGGTAAGTTCCATAACTATAATCTTTAAAAATTAAACCATTGATAGGATCCTTATATTCAATTACTGAAACATCACCTTTTTTATATTGTTTGTATAATTTTTCGGCTGTTCAATCCACTTTTGAATATTTTGATAAAAATTTATCTCTAGAATTAAAGTATTCCGGATCAATCTCCTTTTGTTCAGGTATCTTTTGAATTTCTATTTTATCCGTGTTATTTGCTTGTTTTTCTGGATATATTCATTCTGATTTAAATAATTGATAAGCAAAATATGCTCCTACGCCTAGAAGTATAAAAATAAAAATAAGTGGGATAACAATCGCAATTGTTAAATATTTTGATCTTTTGTTCGACCCACCCTTATTAGTATCTTTGTGTGGTGTCATATGTGTCCTTTGTAACTTAATAAATTAAGTATTAATATTATATAAAAGTATGTGCATAATTGCAGAAAATGGAAAAAATGGCATATTACTTAAATTATTAATTTAAAAACCCGCAGAACATCATAAAGAGAATATTTATTAAATATAATTATTTTATGCAACTTAAAGATAATCAAATTAAAGCTAATAGAGTAAAGAAATATATTTGTGTTTTATCATTTGAGTTGATTAATATCATACTTTTTATTTGTTTTTCAATCTGATTTGCTGTTTCAGCATTCAAAGCACAAATAAATTGAAGACATATTTCAACAATTATGTTATTTACTTCTATTGCTATTTATATTTTCGTGGTATTACCAATAAGAATTACATTTTTAATGAAAATAAGGAACCAATGTCAAATTTTAGAGTTTAAACAACAAACCTTCGTTGGAAAATATTTAGTTTCGTTAGCAATTTATAATGCGACTAAATATTTAAAATTTTTAAAAACTATCGATTCTAAAGGCTTAACCGAGGAAACTTATTTAAAAATACTCAAAGAAGATGAAGAAAGAAAACTACAAGCCGAAGTAGAAAAAAGAAAACTTGAAGAGCAACAAGTGAAAAAGGAAGAAAAATAAGCCCTTTTACTAAGATATTACTTTTAAAAATAAAACTATTCTACTTTATAATTTAATAAGTAGGTTAATCCTACTCAAAAAGGAGATTTATGTATAAATACAAAGCTAAATTAATTTCAACACAAGATATTATTGCGGAAGCTAACACATTAGATGACCTTGATGGTTTAATTCTTGGCTACCGTCGTAAACAAAAACTTGGAGAACACACTAGTGGTAATGAAAAAATTGAAGTTATTCATGTCGAAAGAAATTCATTAGGCGGTAAACATAAATCAAAAGAAGTTGTATTAAAAATAGTTTAATAATCTTCACTCAAAAGGGTATACGCCCTTTTGTTTTATTTTGTTAAAATTCTATTATGAGATTACGTAATGATAATAAAGCAAACGAAAAACTAGAATTATCTAATTTGCTTATAAAACAGGGAAATACAAAAGTTAAACTTAATGAAACAGACGTTATTGAAATTGGTATGGGCAAAGGAGAAATGATTACTAAACTTGCTAATATAAATCCCGAAATTCACTACTATGGCTTAGAAAAATATGCAACCGTGGCAGCCAAAGCAGCAAAAAGAGCAATTAATTTGGAACTTAAAAATTTCAATATCCTTCTTGAGGATGCTACAAATATTAATGAATTATTTGAAGGCCAATGCAATACTATTTGATTAACCTTTAGCGATCCATGACCAAAAGCTAAACACGAGAAGAGAAGACTTACATTTAAAACATTCCTTGAAAAATATCAAAATATTTTAACAGAAGGTGGACTATTAAAATTCAAAAGTGACAATGATAAGCTGTATGCTTTTACTTTAGAAAGTTTAAACGAAAATGGCTGAAAAATAGTTGATTTCGGCACAGACTTACATAAATCTATTTATAATGCAGACAATCAAACAACAGGATATGAAGAAAAATGAAGCTCCCTAGGTAAAAATATTAATTTTATTTGAGCTAAAAAACCAGAAAATAAATAATTACTTATGGAAAATAATAAAGAAATTAAAAAACCCAGTTTCTGAAGAGTGTTAGGTTTTATCATCCTAGTTTCATTTGTTGGCTTTGGTGGAGGAAATGCCTTAATGCCTATTTTAAAGCGTTATAGTGTTGATAAATATAAATGATTAACTCAAGAAGAATTTGATGAAAATGTATTAATAACTAATATGCTACCTGGGCCGAGTGTTATTGAAGCTCTCAGCTATATTTCATTCAAAACTTTAGATTTTTGAAAAGGCACAACAGTTGTTATTTTTGGAACATTACCGCACATAATTGTTGCATTTTTACTATTTTATTTCACAAAATATATACCAACAAATTATCTTTATGTAATAGAAGTCGCAGTACTTTCTACTATTGTTGGGACATTAATAATTTTTGTATGAAACTACTATAAAAAAGGCTCAAAGAAAATTCATATATCACTTTGAATTATTTTATTTTTAGCTACGTTCTTATTTACTTTATTTATTCCTAACCCATACAATATGCCAATAGGTATTATGATTATAGTTATTTTAATATTTACAAGTATATACATTGCTAGAAAAAGAAATACTGATAAAATAAAAATTACTTCTTCAAAAAAGGAGGATAAATAATGTCATTCCTTTTAGTTTTAACAACACTAACAATAATTATTATAATTAGCCTTTCTGTTTTTGGGGGCGGACAAATTTTTATGCCTATATTTCAGTGGTTTTGGTCATTGCTAAATAAACTATTTAATACAAATATAAGCTTTGACACAATGGCTAACTTATTCACTATCAGTAACTCAACACCAGGTGTATTTTCAACCAAATTAGCCTTTGCTACAGGCTACTTAGCATCAAATGGACATTGATTTGGATTTATATTTTCATTTTTAACGTATCTCGCCTTCATTTTAGTTCCAATTTTAATAATGTATGGAGCAATGAAATTGATCACTAAGAAGCAAACTACAAAATATTTTAGTTCCTTAATGAACATTATGAACCCTGTAATTGCTGGTATTATCGGGGCTCTTGTAATTCAATTATTAGTTGGTTTATTATTCCCTCAACTTATTTTTAATTTTTCAGCAACTCAATATATTTTTGATAGGTCAAATAGCCCAAAAGGGTTGTTTTATGACAATTCACGTAAAATTGCTTTATTTATTTATGTTCCACTCACTGTCGGTTTTTCGGCTATTCTATACAAATTAAGATGCTCAATAATAATGATTATTCTCATAAATATTGCAGTGGCTATGGTTGTTTTTCACCCCTGAACTTAAAGAATATTATGAAATAATATTATTTTCAATTGATATATAATTTTAACTATGTTAAAACTTGAAGTTAAATACAAAGAAAGAATCGATAAATATATCAGCGATAATTCAGACATATCAAGAAATGATGCTAAATCATTAATTGAACAAGAAGCAGTTTATGTTAATGATGAAACATATGTCCGTAAACCTAATTACATCGTCAGAGAAGGTATGACAATCACAATTATGAAGCTTCTTGAAAAAGAAACTGATATCCAACCTGTAAATATCCCACTTGATATCAAATACGAAGATGACGATTTAATTATCATTAATAAACAAAGTGATTTAGTTGTTCACCCTGCACCAGGTCATATGAATGACACGCTTGTTAATGGCTTGCTTTATCACTTTCAAACTCTTTCAAATAACAATGGATTACTAAGACCAGGAATCGTTCATAGAATTGACAAAGACACAAGTGGATTGCTTATAATCGCCAAAAACAATGAAACGCATAATAAACTTGCCGAAATGCTGAAAAATCACGAAATTCATCGTTCATATGTCGCTATTTGCGAAGGCATAATGGAAAATAAAATTACCAAAATTAATCTTCCAATTCAAAGAAGTTTTATTGATAGAAAAATGATGAATATTCATAAAGATGGCAAAGAATCAATTACATATGTTTATTTACTCAAAACATTCTATATGGATAATAAACCTTATTCGCTCGTTAGATGCGAACTTGAAACAGGTAGAACTCACCAAATTAGGGTACACTTGGCATATATTAAACATCCTGTATATGGAGATCCTGTGTATGGTAAAGAAGTTGATAAATTTAACCAAAGGCTGCACGCTTATAAATTAGAATTTAAACACCCTAATAATGGTAAAGATATAAAAGTGTTTGCTTCAGTTCCTTCTGAGTTTACCGTTGCTGAATTTGATTTCAACGAATTAATGCAATAATATTTATAATTTAATTAAATAAGGAGGTTGTATGTTTAATGTTGATTATAGAACAGAAACGACAATTGAAGGATTAAACAGTCATTACAAAAAAACATTTAAACCAATATTTATAACATGACTTGTGTCATTGATGATACTAGCGATTGTTATGTTAGCTTTAACTATTTATGTTGTAATTGATTACAGTCGTGTGTATGTAAGTGCAATAGATTTTAATAATAGTAGAGGACTCAATGGTTTTGATGAATTAATGAAGCAAAAATTGATATTTTCAATCACTAAGTATGCATCACTAACTGTATTACTTTCTCTGATGTTTTCATTTTCGCTATCAGCAATTCTTAAAGGTAAAAAAGCTAAAGATTTTTCTCAACTACCTGTTTGACCATCATTCGTAATGTTTGCATTAGCTTTATTTTCATTATTTAGTATTGAATGAGAAGTTTTTAAAGGTGTCTTTAGAGGATATCCTGTTGAAATTCAACAATTTTTATTAATTGTATCAATTAGCCAAATAATTTTTTCAATATTATGCTGAATAATAGTAATTTTGGTGGCATTCAAGATGACTGGAATAAGAAACGCATATATTAATGTATATAGATATATTGAATCTCAAAAATTCTTAAAAGAAAACCCAGGTATTCAAGAATTTATGAACTCTTTAATGAAATCTGTAAATCCAGATTATACGCCCGAGGAACAAGTTGTAGCCGCTGAAGAAAATATTGAAGCAGAAGGCGAAAAACAAATTCTTATCAGAGAAAAACACTTTAAAAAATTAATGGATATGCCTAATGAAAAACTTTTTGAAATAGCACAAACTCTTTACATTAGTGGTTATAGCACAATGGAAAAAGAAAAACTTGTAAATTTAATTTTAGATATCTTTGAAAAAGAAAAAGCTAAAAAAACTGCAGAAGTTGCTGAAAAAGCAGATAAAAATGAAGAAAAAATCATCAATGAAATTAACAATAAAGATGAAATTGTTGATTTTACAAATGAAGATAATAAAAAAGAAAATAAATAGCACAATCCCTATAAAATAGGGATTTTTGTTATTTAGGAGAAAAAATGTTGGAATACGAAAAAATATATTGTAAAGATTACAAACTAATAGCAGGGTGCGATGAAGCAGGAAGAGGATGTTGTGCTGGCCCGCTTGTTGTCGCAAGTGTAATAATGGATCCAAATTATAAAAATGATGAAATTAATGACTCTAAAAAACTATCAGAATCTAAGAGAAATATGTTATTTGAAGAGATTAAAAAGAACGCTCTAGGTTTTTCTATTGCTATTTTAGACAATAAAAAGGTTGACGATATAAATCCAAAACAAGCTTCAAAATTTGGGATGTATACATGTATTAAACAACTGCCATTAAAACCGGATTTAATAATAACTGACTATGAAAAAATTGAAGGTATAGATATACCACAAATAAATTTAGTAAAGGGTGATAGTTTAAGTTTTAACGTCGCATGTGCATCAATTCTGGCGAAAGTAACAAGAGACCGAAAAATGCTTGAATACGATAAAATCTATCCTAAATATGGCTTTAAAAAACATAAAGGATATTGCACAAAAGATCATACTGCTGCTTTATTAAAATACGGAATAAGCCCTATTCATAGACTTTCATATAAAAATGTAAAAATTGCTTTGGATTTACAAAATAATAATAATAATGTAGAACAATTTAAGGAGGATTAGATGAATGATTATTTAAAGGATTCAATTAATTGAGAAACTTATAACCCTATTGAAGATTACGAAAAAATGTATAAAGTTTCTATTAATGAAAATACAGAAAAATTTTTTGATAAGCTTATTGAAAAAGTAAAAGTAGACAGAGAACTTAATAAAGAAATCTGCAAAAAAGTTAAAAAATTAGAATCAGATCTAAAAACTAACAAGACTTCAAAAAATGGACATATGGCTGGGATGATGATTTTTATTGTTCTTGGTGTATTGTTGTGTTTGATTGGAATTTTTAATATATCAAATCTAACAATTATTATTCCATTTGTTGTTTTAGGTATTGTGTCTATCGTATTATCACTTGGTTGTTTTCTTTACTTCTTTTTAAAATACAAAAAGATAGTAAATACTTTAGAATCAAAACTTTCTAAAGAAAAAGAAAAGGGAAGAATGCAACTTCAACCATTAACAATGGAAATGAAGCACGGAATTAGGGAACATATTATTGAACAAAGCGTCCCAATTATTAAATTTAATAAATATCTTTCAAGCGAAAAATTTGCCGAATTCGTTAGTAAAAATGAAGATATTCTAAATATAACAGATAACATTGAAACTTCGCATATTCAACTTCAAAGTGGTAAATTAATGCATTATCCGTTTTATATTGGAAGAACATTAAATCATGAAATGGGTACAAAAATTTACACTGGTACGCTCCCCGTTACATATACAACATGAACAACTGATTCACAAGGTAATTCACGAAGAGTTACACATACACAAATATTAACCGCATCAATTGAAAAACCTTGTCCATATTACAGTAAAAAAACATATATAGCTTATGTAAATGATGCTGCACCAAAATTATCTTTCACACGTACATATGATCACGTTGAAAAATTAAATCCGAAAAAATTAGAAAAATTCATAAAAAATAAGAAAAAAGAATTCGCCAAATTAACCGAACAAGCAACTAAAGAAGGTAAAAATTTCACTTCACTTGGTAACGATAAATTTGAAGCGTTATGAAACTGCACTAATAGAGACAATGAAGTTGAGTATAGATTAATGTTTACACCATTAGCACAACAAAAATTAACAGAAATCTTACTTGATAACAAAATTGGTTTTGGTGACAACTTTGAATTTAAAAAGTTTAAAAAGTTAAATATTATTAAATCAGATGAATTAAATCAAATTGATTTTAGGTATGATAAATCGTTATATGAGCATTTTTATAATTTAGAAGATTTTAAAAATACTTTCTTAAATAATAATGTTTTATTCTTCAAAATATTCTTTTTATCAATGCTTCCAATAATGAGTATTCCATTATACTTAAATCAAATTCCCGAGGATGTTATTTGACAAAAGCATCAAACGGATCCGATCCTTTCTCAACCCGAGCAAGAAACACTTATAAATCAAATTGGTACTAATTCAAATATTTTGCCAGATATTATTGGTACACCCGCTATTTTTAAGACTTGGCATCTTAAAACAGAAGATAATATTGATAAACTTGGTGTTTTATCTTGAGGTTATAAAATTACACCTCAAATTGATTATGTTAGAATGCAAGCAAATGACGGTGTTTGATACAATGTCCCAGTGAAATGAGATAAATATGATGTTGTATCAAAGACAGCTCTAGTAAACGTTGGTACTTATGACAAATACGAATACGAAAATGAATACATCGATTGCATTAAAGAGAGAATTTCAGGTAGGAGTTTTGTCTTTGATAAGAAATCTACATTAATGGATGTTGAAGCAGTTGATGTATTAAAAGATCCATGAGACGTAATAAATCGATATGATTTAAGCAGAACATATGATAAAAAGTAAATTAATTTATAAAATGTATAAAATTATAGTAATCAATAACGTTTTTAATAAAACGTAAAAATTAAGGAGATAAAATGGCTAACGAATTAGACGAATTAAATGGAACAGTAAATGCATCAGGAAATGATGTTAATGTAATACAAAAACAAATACCAGTTAAAGTTGGTGGCGGGTCAATATTTTTTGAAGTAATTCTTTGAATATTATGTATTATTCCTGGTTTAGTATTTTTACTAATGAAAATCAGCGCAAGAAACTATCTACGTCAATTACAACAAAAATTACAACATAACGCTTCACAAATTGATAACTTTTTAGAACAAAGAGTACAAATTTTACAAAATGCTGCTGCTTTAGTTTCTAAATCAGTTGAACTTGATAAGGATGTTATGAAATCGGTCGCAGCTTTAAGAAGTGGAATTAACCCTTCTGCAAGCGGCGATCAACAAAGAGTTGAATATGCTGCTCAAGTTGATAATGCTGCTACATCATTGTTTGGTTCAATTAAAGTTCAAATGGAAAAATATCCTGACTTACAATCACACAATGCAATTAGACAAGCAATGCAAGATAATTCATACTTGCAAAGAGAAATTACCGCCGCAAGAGAAATTTACAATGACACTGTTTTACAATGAAATACAGAAATTTTTAGATGACCAACAAAACAAATTGTAGCTGCTAGAGCTGGTTATACAACAAGAATTCCTTTCTCTGTAAGTGCAGAAGTAAAAGCACAAGCAAGAAGTGTATTCTTCAATTAAAACACGAAGCCTTAATTGGCTTTTTTGTTTATTCTTATGTGTTAAAATAATAATATTATGTTTAGACAATCATGTAAAGACGCCTGAAACGTTGTAAAACGTGGCAATATGTTTATGCTTGCAATTGGACTTTTATTAGGTTCATCATTTAATGCGGTTGTTAGTTCATTTGCGAACGATATAATTATGGGTGCTATTTCAAAAGCTTTTCACGTGCAAGATGTGGCTGCTTTGAAAATTGCTGGTATCTCAGTAGGCAAATTCTTTGCTGCCTTAATTTCCTTCTTTATAGTTATGATGGTAATTTTTATTAGTTTAATTGTTGTATTTACAATTAAAAATTCGCTTGAACAAAGAAGACTTAAGAAAAATCCACCCGTTGAAATTACTGTTGCACCATCAACTGATCAATTAATGTTAAATGAACTTAAAAAAATAAATGAAAGATTAGCACGTTTAGAACAACAAAACACTCCTAATGACTAATGAACAGTAGCCAATGGCTGCTTTTTATATTGTCTTTTTTATATCATTTTTAACTATTGATATTTATATAATGGTAAAAACTGTTGTTTTTATTATTTTTATTTATATCTTCAATTTATATATAAAAACCAAATTATTCAAATGAAAGGAGGTATATGAATAATTGAAAACCAATCAGTGCACAAGAAAGTTCTAAAATTTATGGTGGTGGTCCAATTTTAACAGCCATATTAACAATTGCTCCAGTTGTGATATCTGCAATTTCAACGTTAGTACCTATAATTAAGGCTGCTGCATCTAAAAAAGGCGAAGTCAATAAAACTGGTTCTGTCAAGTGAGACGATACTTCACCAACAAGTTCCACGACAGTTTATAAACCAGTATATGTAGCCTATTAATATAAAAAGCGGTATATTACCGCTTCATTTTTTTAAATAATTATTTAACACGAATATATTTTCTAATACTTTTGTAATATAAGCTTCCAGAAATAATACTAAAGACAAGAGCAACGATAGTTGGAATATTAATTACATATAAACAAACTTGGAATATTACAAAATCTATCATTTTTGCAGAATATCATTCAATAGATCAAAATGGAAAAATTAATGAAAGGACAAATAAGAATCCAATAGCAATAGTTTGTGTTAATGTTTTTAATTTACCTCATTTTGAGGCTGCAACTTCAACATTATTTTTAACCATAACAATTCTGAAACCATCAACAACGATATCTCTTGCTACAAAGATTATAACAATTCAAACTGGCACAAAGCCAAAAGCAGCAAAAGCAATTAATGTAGATGAAACTATTAATTTATCAGCAAGTGGATCTCATAGTTTTCCAAAAGAGGTAACTAAATTTCTCTTTCTAGCAATATAACCATCAAAAAAGTCGGTAATCATTGCTCCAATAAAAATTAAGAGCATTAAACTTAATAGAATTCTGCCTGATACATAATAATTATGTGAGTTTTGCTTCATTAGAAAACCGAAAACTCAAAATAGGATAACTAATGGAAACAATAAAATAATACGAGTTAAAGTTAATTTATTTGGAAGATTCATTAGCAAATAATCCTTTTTCATAGTAGTTTTTGATTTCTATAGATGCTTTTTCAGAAACTTCAGAAACTAAATCAGGATCTAATTCAGAAACATATTTATCAAAGAATTCTTTTACATCTTGACATTGCTTATTTCAGTTATTGCAACGCGTATGACTTAGTTTAACAAAAGCACGCAAGAAATCCTTGGTATTGTTAGAGTTAACTATAAACTCTCTAAAATCAGGATCTCTTTGGATATTATCTAAGTAATCATTAGCTACTTTAACAATTTCTCTCATTTTAAAGTCACCAATTGAAGGCTCAAATTTTTCTAAATAAGCTTCATTAATTTCCATTAATGTTTTAAGTCTAATATTCATAATTTGCATTTGTTCATTTGTTTTCTTGGCAAATTCAGCGTCTTGTTTCTTTTTCTTTTTCTTTCTTAAACTATCTTTAACAGCAGTAAAGATAAAAATACCAAGGATAACGACAATTAAAACCCCTAAAATAATTCACATTGTCATACCACCTGCTGGATTTGAAGTTGAAGTAGTAATTGGATCAGCTTTTAATACTACTGGTTTAAAATTAATATTCATGTTGCTCCTATAATATTGATATTTATTATTAAACTTAATTATAATATATATGTATATTATTTAAAATATATATTACGATGGTTGCTTGAGCGGTTGAAAAGGCTTGTCTCGAAAACAAGTAATGGCACATAGTCATTCGAGGGTTCAAATCCCTCACCATCGGCCATATCTCAAATTTTGAGACCGGCAGGGAAACCTGTTTTTTAATACCTATAAAAATGCTCTTTCAGTAAATTCTAAAGCTTACACTTTTTAAATAATGAAATTTTAAATGCTGCATAATGGTAAAATTTATATATAAAACTAAGGAGGCATATGAAAGCAAATATTTCAATGGCTAATTATGATGCTGTTCGCAAAGAACTAGATATTCAATCAAAAGAATTTTTTGATAAATTAATGAAAGAAAAACAAAATACAGCAGCTAAAAAAGCCTTTATATTCAAACTTATTTGAATGATACTATTCGCATTAGTTCCTGCATTTTTAATTGTTTTAATTTCAGTTAACTCTGTTAAAAATACTTCTATTAGTGAAAATGCTCTTAAATATACTAGCTGAACTTTCTTTGGATTAATAATATTTGTTTTATTAACGGGATCATATATACTGTCTTTATATTTTGGTCAAAAATTATTAGTAAAACAAGCAGCTTACAAAATGATTAATGCTCATAAAGTACTACCAACTATATTTAATAATTATGGAATTACTTTATTAAATGACCCTGAAGAAACAAATAATTCAATGAACGAATCAATTTATAAAACAGATGAATACGTAAAAAATCTTTTTCCAAATGAAGCCGATAATATTAAAATCACATTGGATAAAGCATACGTTCTTAAAGATAATGATACTAACGATAAGTGGATTATCAAGTATGCAAATGTTCAAAAAAATAACACCAATAAATCTGAACACGTCTTAATTTTTAAAGGTGAAATTGCTAATAACATTGAAGAAAGTTTTTATGGATTTTATCAAGGTGATTTATTGTCAAGTATTATTAAAAATGAAAACAAAGAATATAAATTAGTAAATGAAGACATGCAACTTTTTTCAACTAGTAATATTTTTAAAGACGAAAGTATTCAAAAGCTACAAACTTTCTATGATGAATACAATTTAGGTTCTAAAAACTTTGGTTTTAACTATGTATGAGAAAATAAGAAGTTACATATTTGAATTAAAACTTCAACAAAATTGTTTGATGTTGAAAATGCTCCAGATGTTGTGGGAATTTTATTTAACCACGCTTTATTAGTTTCGTTAATAATGCAACACACTAGAGCGTTAATTAATCAATAATAAATAGTCAGCACTTTAAATTGCTGACTATTTAAATAATATTATTTATATAGAGTATATAAACTTGCCCATATTGCTTTTGTTTGACAACCACGAGTCCAGATGGCACGATAATTTTATCTAAATCATCTGTTTCAATAATTATTTGGCCAAATTTACTTAGAAATTTATTTTGTTTAATTAACTCAAGACATTGATTTAACAAATCATATTCTGCATACGGAGGATCTAAAAAAATAAAATCAAATTCGCGGCCTGTAAATTTTTGCAAGAAATCAAGTGAATTGCACGCAAACACTTCTGCATTATTTATACCTAATGATGAAATATTCTGTTTTATAGTTTTAATCGCATTTTTATCATTATCAACTAGAACGGCTTTCATAGCTCCATTGCTTAAAGCTTCTATACCTATTGATCCACTTCCTGCAAATAAATCTAATACTATTTTTTCACTTATTTCAAACCTGATACTTGAAAAGATTGCTTCCCTTACTCTATCCATTGTTGGACGAGTATTTTTTGTATCGGGTTGCTCGATTTGACGATGTCTGTACTTACCAGAAATAATTCTAATCATTGCCCTCTCCTCTAAGTTTTGCAAAATCACTAATTAAATTATAATTAATATTATGAAGACTTATGATGTTAAATTAACTATGCTCCCCGAAAAAGTTCTAAGAAAAAAATCTAAAGATATTCCAATTCCATTAACAGAAGAAGATATTGATTTAGCAGAAAAAATGATTTATCACATTGATGATAGTCAAAAACCAAATACAAAATTTAGACCTGGCGTAGGTGTTGCTGCTGTGCAATATGGTATCTTAAAAAATATGTTTTATATTAATTCTGATGTTGGCCCTGTAAATCAACATATTAGAGATGTTTTTATTAATCCAAAAGTTATTGCAACTAGTGAGGCTTTAGTAGCTATAAATGAGGGCGAAGGATTTTTAAGTGTTGGTGATAATATAAAAGGCCAAGAAGGTTATGTCTACAGAAAAAACAGAATTGTTTTTGATGCATATTCATACTTTGAAAGAAAATGAAAAAGATATGATCTTACAGGTTATCCTGCCATTGTTGCACAACACGAAATGGATCACTTAAACGGCAAACTTTTTATTGATCATATAGATAAATTGAATCCTTGAAAAGAGAAGAAAGCTAGAAAGGTTTAAAATGGTAAATACTTGGAAAGAAGTAGCATTTTCAGGATGATCAATTGCTATTCCTATCTCACTCGCTTTAATTGTAATTATTTCAGCAATTATTAGTGGTGCTAGAAGAGGAATTTATGGAGGTGTGATTACTGCTATTTTTGGCATATCTGGCTGATTAATTGGTGTTTTAGCATCGCCGCCATTAATAAAAGCTATTATGGACAATGCTAACTTTAATTATAAAGAAGCTATAACTAGAGACTCAAAAGAACTTATGCCATTTATTTATGGCCTAGCTGTTTTAGCATTCCAAATTCCATTTTGCATAATTGGTGGAATATTAATTTTAATACTTAGAAAAAAAATTAAGAAGCCAATGGAACAACTTAAGAAAGATGGAAAGACAACTGTTGCTTGAAGAAGTTTGGGGGCGATTATCGCTACTGCAGGCGTTATTCCTTGTTCTGTTTTTGTGGCTAATGCTGCCGGAATCATTTCTTACAATAAATCAACGAATAACACCAACAATCAAATTATATCTGCATTATCATTTAATAAAGCAAGAGCTGTTTCGTCGTATACACCCGGTTTGATAGCAACAGCAGAAATCGTTAATAATTATGTTTTTGACACAAAAAATACTATGGAATTAGCTAACACGTTAAAGCTATACTTTGAACAATTTATAAATCCAAATAATTACATTATTATCAATAAAAATACAGGTAATGCAATATATGATTCAAATGGTAATATTAATGTTGAAGAAGCCGCGGGAATAACTGGAACTAAAGATTTAATATTCCATTTTTCATTGTCAAATAGTACTTCATTAAACACAGAAGAACAATTAAGTGCAAAAGAAAAATTAGTTAAAGCAGCTCAATTAATTAATGATATTTTAAAAATGTATACTGTTACAAATGAATCGTTTAGCATCTTAAACACTATCTTTAAAGTAGCAACAGGATTAATGAAAGAGTTTGTAAATGGTTTCATAAAAATAATAAGAGATATACCAAACGAATTAATTAATAATGCAGAAAAAATTGGCGTTATTATTGATAAAGACTATAAATTAGACTTTAACGCAAAAGAATACCTTAACAAAATTATTAATGATTTAATTAAATTTACAACAGATTCAGTAAGTTCTTACGTTGAAAATGGTAAATTACTTAATGGCACTGAAAAAACTGAAACTATTAATAAGATCAACTTTATTATTAATTTAATAATGACAAAAAGCTCAAACATTGGAAATAACTAGATTTCTAGTTATTTTTTGATATAAAAAACAGCTCAAAGCTGTTTATAAATCATCGCTTGTATTGTGTCGATTACCACAACCACAACCAGTTTTTTGGCTCCAATTTCAAACGATATCCTTGGTTTCTTTATCTACAGAAATAGCAGGTTTAGAACTTTCGCTTTTGTTTTCTTTTATTTCCGTTTTGGGCGTTTCCTTTGTACAACTTACCACAGTTAAAGAAAATAACGGAGCAACTATAAAGCCTGAACCAATAAGAAATTTTGATAATAATTGTTTTTTCATTTTAATACCTTAATTTAATTATATCAATAATTAATTAAATATAAAAACTGATATAAATGTTAAAAGCGACTGTTTTGCAGAGGTATTTGAATAAAAATAAATACAAAGATAAATGAAATTCAGGCGTTATATTTAACTGTTATTCAATTAATATATAATTTTAATTATGAATAATAAATATGATGCTAGTAGTATTCAACAACTAAAAGGTTTAGAAGCTGTAAGAAAACGCCCAGGGATGTATATAGGATCAACAGACGTAAATGGACTACATCACTTAGTGTGAGAAATTGTAGATAACTCGATTGACGAAGCGTTGGCAGGATATGCAAATGAGATTATCGTAACACTTAATAAAGATGGAGCAGTAACCGTTTATGATAATGGTCGTGGTATACCTGTCGGCAAAACACCTAGTGGTAAAAGTGCTGTAGAATTGGTTTTTACAGAACTTCATGCCGGTGGTAAATTTAACGAAGGTGCATATAAAACTTCAGGAGGCTTGCACGGCGTTGGTTCATCAGTTGTTAATGCCTTAAGTACAAAATTAATTTGTACAGTCTTTAGAGACAAAAAAATTTACGAAACAATTTTTGAAAACGGCGATAATATAGTCCAAAAAACTAAAGAAATTGGATCAACCAATAAAAAAGGCACAATCGTAAAATTCTGACCTAATTATGATATTTTTAAAAGAGCCAAATTAAGTTTTGAAATTATTGCGGAACGCCTTAGAGAAAGCAGTTTTCTAATCGGTGGTCTTTCAATTAAATTAATTGATGAAGTCAATTCAAGGGAAGAAACATTTATTCACGAAAATGGTTTAGGAGCTTTTGTAGATTTTATAAATGATTCTAAAAATTCAATTGGTCAAATAGTAACATTCAAGGAAACTAGAAGAGATATTGAAGTTGAATGTGGTTTTCAATATACTGATGGATACAACGAAACTATGCTTTCGTTTGTTAATAATGTAAAAACAAAAGATGGCGGAACTCACGAAATTGGACTAAAATCTGCATTAACAAAAACATTTAATGATTTTGCACTTGAAGAAAAAATTCTAAAAGGTAAGAATACATTTGAAGGTGAAGATATCCGTGAAGGCTTAACCATAATACTTTCAGTCAAAATTCCTGAAAAATTATTAGAGTTCGTTAGCCAAACAAAAGATAAATTAGGAACCCCTGAAGCTAAAAGTGTTGTTGAAGAAATAGTATCTAAAAATATTAAAACCTGGATTACAGAGAATAAACCTCTTGCTAAAAAAATCTTAGAAAAAATTAAAAAAGCATCAGATTCAAGAGAGGCTGCCAGAAAAGCAAGAGCAGAAGCACGTAAAACTAAATCAGCATTAAAAGAAAAACAAATTTTAAGCGGTAAATTAACTTCTGCTCAATCAAAAAATCCAAAAGAAAAGGAACTTTTCTTAGTTGAGGGTGATTCCGCTGGCGGTAGTGCAAAATCAGGTCGTGATCGTAGATATCAAGCAATCTTGCCATTAAGAGGTAAGGTAATAAACACCGAAAAATCAAGATTATTTGAAATTCTTAAAAACGAGGAAATAGCAACAATAATTAACACTATTGGTGCAGGTATTGGCGACGATTTTGACTTAAACAAAGCACAATATGGAAAAGTTGTTATTATGACTGACGCCGACACTGATGGGGCACATATTCAAATTTTATTATTAACCTTTTTCTTTAGACATATGAGAAAACTTGTTGAAAACGGTAATGTTTATATAGCCTTACCTCCTTTGTTCAAGCTTACACAACAAAAGGGTAAAAAAGAGATTATTTATGCCTGAGATGAAGAAGAATTAAAAGAATTATTACAAGATAAATATAAAGGAGCAGAAGTTCAACGTTATAAAGGTTTAGGTGAAATGAATGCTGATCAACTTTGAGAAACTACTATGAATCCTGAAACTAGAACACTAATTCAAGTCAAAATTGAAGATGCCGTTTTAGCAGAAAGAAGAGTCTCAACCTTAATGGGGGAAAATGTTGAATCTAGAAAAGATTGAATTAACAAAAATGTTGATTTTACAATGGAAGACGATTTTGAATTAAATCTAAAATAACGAAAGGGCATTATGGATAAGAAAAAACAAAATAAATTAGATTCATTGTTATCTAAAATAATTCAAGAAAATCTAGACAACATAATGTCTGATAGGTTTAGCAGATATTCAAAATATATAATTCAACAACGTGCATTACCTGATGTAAGAGACGGTCTAAAACCTGTTCAAAGAAGAATTCTTTATTCAATGTTTGATTTAGGTTTACAATATAATAAACCATTTAAAAAATCAGCCCGTGTTGTAGGTGATGTTATCGGTAAATATCACCCGCACGGAGATTCATCAATTTATGAAGCGATGGTTAGAATGGCTCAAGATTGAAAAATGGGGCATACTTTACTAGAAATGCACGGTAATGTCGGTTCGATTGACGACGACCCGGCCGCCGCTATGCGTTATACTGAAGTAAGGTTATCTGAAATTGCTGAACACGTTATTGGAGACATAAAGAAAAATACTGTTAAATTTGCACCAAACTTTGACGATTCTGAAAAAGAGCCCGTAGTATTACCTTCAATTATTCCAAACTTGCTTGTTAATGGGGCCGTTGGTATCGCGAGTGGATTTGCTACTGATATGCCTCCACATAACTTAAATGAAATTTTAGATGCAGCAATTGCAAAAATTAAACATCCTGATATTCAGCTAAATAAACTTTATAAAATTGTTAAAGGTCCTGATTTTCCTACTGGTGGTGTAATTTACGGAACGCAAGGCATTCAAGAAGCATTTGAAAGAGGAAAAGGAAAAATAACCCTCGTTTCAAAATATAAAACATACGCAGATAGTAAAAATAAATTCATTGAAATTACTGAAATACCATACGGTGTAGTTAAAAGCAAACTTGTACACGATATTGATGTAATTATTTCAACTGAAGAAGTCAATGGGTTATTAGAAATTAAAGACCAATCAGACAGAAATGGAATTAGTATTTTAATTACACTTTCTAAAGATGCCAATGAAGAAGTAATTGTTAATTATTTATTATCTAAAACACAAATGCAAGTTTATTACAACTATAACAATGTAGTAATTCAAAATAATTCTCCAAAGCTCCTTAACTTATCTCAACTACTAGATGCTTACTTGATTCATGTAAAAGATGTTAAAAAAGCTACCTTAAATTATGATTTAATAAAATATAAAGCAAGATTAGAAATAGTTGAAGGCTTCTTAAAAGTAGCTGAAATCACAGATGAAGTTATCGCAGTAATTAGAAATAGTGAGAATTCAAAACAAGGTGTAATTGAAAACTTAATTAAAACTTTCCAATTCACATTAAATCAAGCTACTGCGATCGCTGAGTTAAGACTTTATAAATTAAGTAAAACCGATAAGCAAGCATTCTTACTCGAAAAAACAGAACTTGAAGAACTAATAAAAAAATGTTCACTTTTATTAAATGATGAAAATGAGTTTAATTTGTATTTAATCGCTGTTTTACAGGAAGTTAAGAAAAAATTCGGCTGTGAAAGAAAAACAGAAATCATTGATGAAGTTTATAAGGCATCAGTTAACGAAATAGACTTAATTAAAGATGAAGAAGTATATATTTGTGCCACTAAAAACGGTTATTTAAAACGTTTAAGTTTGAGAGTCGCTGATTCAAATGACTTTTTAACTTTCGGTTTGAAAGAACAAGACAAAATTTTATATTACGGTAAGACTAATACTTTAAATACTCTTTTAATGTTTACAAATTTAGGTAATTATGCTGCTGTACCTGTTTATAAAATTGCTGAAACTAAGTGAAAAGATTTTGGAAACCATTTAAGTGATTTTGTTGAATTAGTTTCTGGCGAAGAAATAGTTGGAGTGATAGATGTTGCAGATTTTAATATTATTAATTACGTTTGTTTAATAAGTAAACAAGGGCAAGGCAAAAGAGTTTTATTAAAGGATTTTGAAGTTTCAAGAATGAATAAAACATTTACAGCCATAAAACTTCGTGAAGGTGATGAACTTGTTGGAGTTAAACTCTCGAACGGATATAAAGATGCATTATTAATAACTAAAAGAGGTATGGCTTCTTTATATACTGAAAATGATATTCAAATTTATGGCACAAAATCGAATGGAACAAAATCTTGCTATCTTCCTCCGATTGACGAAATTGTAGCATTCGTTTTAGTTGAAAAAGGCGAATCTATAGTACTTTTAGCAAACAGAAACCTAATAAAAAGGATAAATGTTTCAAGCATTCCTCCTGTTTCTAAAAAGAATTTAGGCAAGCCAATATTCCCACAATTGAAAACTAAACCAATTATTGTTACTGATTGTGAAGTTGCAGATTCTCATTCAGAATTATTCATACAAAACGATCAAAACGAATTACTTATAGAAAAAATTTCAAATTATCCTATAACCACTATAAATGAAGGTTTTTCAAAGATTAAAATAGATAATATCAGTCAATTAAGCATTAAAACTAATCAAATTGCAAACAATATTTTAACACCTAAAATTTCTTATTCTGTTGCCACAGAAAAAGAAGAAATAACATTTAAAAATGCAGAAAAAGAAATAAACATTTTGGATATGGATGTTGATGCAATTTTAGATAAATTCAAAGATATTATGAAGAAAAAATAATGTGCTTTGCACATTATTTTAAAGCTGTTTTATAGTCATTTTAGTCCAAAATAATAAAAGTGGATAAAATTTCCATATTTTTTGCATATTAACAATTAATATAAATATTAAATTATTATTATAAATATAATAATGGCATGAAGATATTAGTGTTAAGTGATATTCATAGAAATATAACACTTGCAGAAAAAATTTTAAAAATTGAACAATATGATTTAGCTTTGTCGTTAGGAGACACAGAACTAAGTGACGATTGGGTTGAATCAAACTTTGATTATGCAGTTAGAGGAAATAACGATTTTATGAGTCTTCTGCCAATTGAAAAATTTTTCAAAGTTAACAATTTAAAAATTTATATGTGTCACGGGCATTTGCTTGGGTCATACAACACATTAATGGATAGCAGTGAAATACAGAAACAATGCGAAAATATTAATGCAGATGTAATTCTTTACGGACATTCGCATTTTAAATTATTAACAGTAGTTAAAAACAATCAAAATGAACCAATTAAATATATCATAAATCCAGGTTCTGCTGGTTTGCCTTTTATTTCTAGAAATCAGCTTCTTAACTCTGATCCTTCATACTGTATTATTGAAACAAATAATGAATTAAATGGTAAAATTTTAGTGAAATTTAAAACTATTCAATAATAGTCAAATAACTTATTTTTATAATAATAAAAGGAAAAAAATGTCAGAAATTAATCAAGAAAAACCAAAATTTTTATTCGCAATTGACCTAGACGGTACAATGCTTGCATCAAGTAAAGATGGTACAGTTCACGACCTTACAGTTAACGCTATAAAAAGAGCTCAAAAAGAAGGACACATTGTTTGTGCGATTACAGGACGTCCTTGAAGAAGTACTAAACCTATTTATGAATCATTAGGTTTAGATACAGTTGTATCAAACTATAATGGTGCACAAATTCACCACCCAAAAGATGAAAACTTCATCCCATATATCAAATACTTAAACCTTAATGAAATGTTATATGTTTTAGGCGACCCAGTTGTTGAAAAAGAAATTTCAAATATCGCAATTGAAGGACCAGGTTGAGTTCAATTACAACACAGAGATGCCGATTTAGAGGGTGTTTTTGGGTTTAATACAGCTAGCAAATTTGTCGTTGGTTTAAACTTCAATAAAGTTCCTCTTAGACCTACAGGAATTATTTTTGATGTTAAACCTACAACTGATGTAGAAAAACTAAGAAGATACTTAAGAGCAAGATATGGAGACTTAGGTGAATTCTCATACTGATCAAAAGGTGAAGGTTTAATACCAGTATTTGATATTACCAATGTAACAGTTAATAAAGGTAGAGCATTATCATTATTAACAAGATACTATGGAATTGATTTAGACCACACAGTAGCTTTTGGTGATGGTTTTAACGACGTTCCAATGTTTAAGGTAGCTTGTGTTTCTGTAGCTGTCGGAAATGCATCAGATGCAGTTAAAAAACATGCAACAATTAAACTTAAGAAAACAAATCAACAAGGTGCTGTGGGTGATTACATCAACAAATTCCTTGATAACCCTGAAAAAGAAATTGCTAAATCAAAAGCAGCTGCCGAAAAAATGAGCAGATATAAAGGTGACGACGAAGAGTAATTATGAAATTTATAGAATATGAAAATTCAATTGACTTATTAGATAAAAATATAATAGGTATTGATGAAGCAGGAGTCAGCGATTATTTTGGCCCGATGTGTAGTGCTGCTGTCTTTGTAAAAAACGAAAATATCAGTAAAATAATTGAATTGGGTGTAAAAGATAGCAAATTATTAAAAGATGAACAAATAAAACTCTTAGCTACCAAATTGAAAAAAAGTAATCTAATTTCATATTCTTGTCATCAATTAAGTCCAAGTGGATTTAATAAATTAAATAAAAATTATAATGTCAATGAGTTAAAAATGTTTACGCATCTTAACGCGTTTAATAATCTGTTTGCTAAAATAAAAAATAACAAAACTATTGATTATATTTTTATAGACCAGTATTCTACTTATAACACTATAAAACAGTATTATAATAAATTTATAGTTGAAAATAATTGAGCTAAATTAGAACCGTTTAATGCTGATGTGTTATTAGCGCATAAAGCTGAAAAATTACACATCAGTGTTGCGGCAGCAAGTATACTTGCTAGAGATTATTATCTTACTTTAATGGATATTATGTCTCAAAAATTTAATACTGTTTTTCCTCGCGGAGTTAGAACAAAAGTTGAGGAATTTAGAAATACATTTTTCAATTCTATTGAAAATGATAAAAATATTATTAATGAGGTTTGTAAGGTTTCTTTTAAAATGAAAGAACCTGAAAAACATGAAACAGTTTTAGTTAGCTTATTTGATTAAAGAAAATGACCTAGTTTATTAACTAAGTCATTTTTTATTAATGAATAAAGATAAATGATATAAACGAAGCCACTGTTAAAGCCAAACAAATTGGCATAGCTATTTTATAGTAATTAGTTTTAGTTTTTCTTGGCATAGAGATCGTTGCGTTAGTTACTAAATTATAATTTTTCATTTTTTTATTGTAATAATCAACCCTTTTTTCGCCACAATAAACAACCACTAATAAAATTGCCGATAGAATTGAAGGAATAATTACAGTTCCAAAGGTACCCATAGCGGTTAAAATAGAAGCATTTTGATTTGCATTAAATCCATCATATGCTGTGCCTTGAAGAGATTCTTTTACTAAAACTTTATATAAATAATCTCCAGTCCCGGTTCCACCAGGAGTTAAACTAATTGCATTAGATACCCTAATTAATGAATTTTGAATTGTTAAGTTCATATAAAATCCACCCGCAACATTTGGCTGAATAATATCTATTGCTTTTCCAAAAATAGCTGTTGTAGTTATTAATGAAGGAATTAATTTATAAATTAATAATTCAAAGAAAACACCAATATTTTTAAAGCATTTCTTCATACTCATATTTAATGCATATAACTCATATTCATATTTAGCTTTAATAGCGAACGAATCATAAGATTTAACAAAAGGTAATCATTCAATTAATGCAATTGTGGCTTTAATTAAGATTTTTTGGATTTTTTTGTTAAGTGCCATAATTAATAATAAAACCGATAAACCAGTGTCAAAAATTAAACCTAGAACAAGCATAATTATAAAAATATTTGACTGTACAGAATGAGAACTGAAAAAGTTATGAAAAATATAAATGCCGGTAGGAACAAAAATTAGTGTCATTAAAACGTTAACAATTTGTCATAAGAATGTGTTAACTATTATGGTTGAAAATAATACAGGTCTAGGAATATTTCTTCTTCTTAAATATCAATATGTACCAATATCGCCACCAATTGATTTTGGCGTAATTGTTTGAATAATTACCCCTATAAATGATCCTATATACAAGTCGGATCACTTTACTTTATAGCCTTGTAAGGAAATTGTTCTTTTAAAAATTAACGCCTGTAATCCACAATATATGAATACAGAAAAAACCATAAAAGCAAACGCACTTCTTACTATGTATCCATTTGAAACACTTCTAACGTTGCCCAATTTATCTCAGTCAGTATATAACTTTTTGCCAAAAGCATCAAATACTTGTTTTGGACTTCCGCCAACTCCATCACCTTTTAGGTTATAAACCGAATAGAATAAGAACAAAATTATTCCCATGAATATCGCAAAATAAATAAAATATTTTGCAAATGATCAAATTGTTAATTTAGATACATTATTATCTTCTTTTAAGTCAATAATTCCATCAATTATTTCACGGTTTCTAACTACCATCATAAGTTCAGAATTCTCTTCTTTTTTCTGTTGAACAGTTTCACAATAAATATTTAACTGATTAAATATTTTAGAATATTCAATAATACAACTCTCAGCATTTTTAAAAGATAGTTTATAAAGAATTTTATTATCAGCAGAACCTTTTTTATTCAACTCTTCAATTCTTACAATGTTATATTTACTAGCTATAGTTTCTACATTATTTAGCCGATTAATAAATCTGTTAGCAACTCCAGAATCAGCCAAATACGATTTAACAGATAACTGGAATCTACTATATTTTGCATAAAGTTCAGTTAGAACATCAAAAAGGGTTAAATTTTTAAATTTAGAATAATAATTGACCATTCTAACAATCTCTAAAGCAAAATGATTAGAATCATACCCATTAAAAAGTCTTTTATTAGGCACAAATTCGTTGTGATGTGTAAAAGCAAACAATAAATTTTTTTTCGTTTTTTCAGTATAAACCCATAAATCTGATCTATTTGAATATTGCCATACATCTATATTATTTTCTAATGCAACAGATTGCGTCAATGATCCGGCTTGGTACGTTTTCGCCAAAAACGAATTATTTAAGTAAGATTTGTCAAAATCAGGGTCATCGTTAATTAAAAAGTTTAAATATAATGCTGCAATTTCATCTGGTTTAAAATATTTATAAACAGATTTATATTTAACATTTAGATTTAAGCCAGTGCCTTCGGTATTTATTACTATGTTAACTTTACTTTTTCGGCTAAGTGATTCTCAATAAACTTTTGACAGATGTTTCTGTTCACTGGCATTATAAATTATTTTTGTTTTCTGCCTTTTTACAGCAAAATAAGGTAATTCCAATTTTTTTAAAGTCGTTTCATAAAAGGTTGTATTAGAAACATTTGTAAAATCAAATCCACTCAAAATAGAATTAGAATTCAAATAATGATTATTAGAATATTTATTGTAAAGTGCTTCCAAATATTTTTCACCTGAATAATCATATTCAAAACTAATACCCTTATCTGGAATAGTAATAGTTAGATAGTCAACTGATTGCAGTTCTCATGAAATATGCATCATATCTTCATTAGACAATGGCGAACCATTAGATCAGAAAAAAGCAATTTGGAAAATTTTAGAATTCTTATCATATTCTTTAAAAATTACACTAGCAACACTATTGGAATTCTCACTTCCTAAATTAGTATGAGATATTGGAATATTTGCATAATCATTGAAAATAACTGTTTTATAGCAATATTCGTTTAAAACTCTAGCGAAAATATTCATATAAATGTTAGATGCAAACGAGTTATCTAAAGATAAAAATATTTTAGAACCTTCTTCAATATTTTTAAGTTTTAAAAACGAAACATATGAATAACTAAGAGCAGCTACAGTAAATTCATTTAATAAGTGAGTTCCTACTCCAATTGATGAAATAATTTTATTATTAATAAATTTAAGACTTTCAGAAAATGCCTTATTAATTTCATCTTCAGTGCTTTTTTTACCAAAACTTAATAGTTTTTCATAAAACGATGGATCTCAAGAAGATTTTTTACTTCACTTCTCATAAATCGGGTTGATCGCCATACTATCTCCTATACTTTTTTGTTAGTTAAATTATATTAATTTATGATTAATATAAAAGAATTTGCAAACATTACAAATTTTATGTTTAAAATTAATATATGAAAATTTTATTAGCTGGAACTCCTGCTTTTGCAGTACCAATTTTTGAAGAAATAATTAAGCATTTTGAAGTTATTGGAATTATCAGTCAACCAGACAAAATAAATCTTAGAGGTCGTAAAATTGAACCTACACCCACTAAACAATTAGCTCAAAAATATGGAATAAAATGCTTTCAGCCTGAAAAAATTGGACAAATAAAAGAAGAATTGAAGTCTCTTGACTATGATTACTTAATTACAGCCGCTTTTGGTCAATTTATACCTGATTCTGTGTTACAAATTGCTAAGAAATTAAATCTAAATATTCACGGCTCTCTTCTCCCTAAATATAGAGGTGCCGCTCCAATTCAATATTCGTTATTAAATAATGACAGCATAACAGGAATTTCATTAATTGAAATGGTAAATAAAATGGATGCTGGAGATATTTTTGCAACAGCTGAATGTAACATAGAAAAAACTGATGTTGCTAGCACACTATTTGATAAAATTTCAAACCTAGCCAAAAATAATATTGTTGATTGAATAAATAAAATTGATGAAGGAAAGTTAAATAGAATTACTCAAGATGAATCAAAAGTAACTCTAAGCCCTAAATTATCAAAAGAAGATGCTCTGCTTACTAATGATTTAACTTGTCAACAAGCTATAAATAAAATAAGAGCATTTGAAATGAACCCTGGTGCATATATTTTAAAAGATGATAAACGTGTAAAAATCTTTTTTGCAACATTGAATTTTGTCAAAAATGCCTTAAAAATAGATTTTTCAGACGGTTCGGTCTACGCCACAGATTATCAATTTGAAAGTAAAAAACGTGTAAAATTGCAATAAAAATGTTAACTTCTAAAATGGAAGTTAACATTTATTTTAATATTTGATTAATGAAACAACTTCAATATTTTCTTCTTCTAAAGCTTGTCTACCATTTAAGTCTTCAAGTTCAAGTAAAAGAATAACTTTTTTAACAATAGCTCCTTGTTCTTCTAATAATTTAACAATAGCTCTAGTTGTTCCGCCAGTTGCTAAAACATCATCAACAATAGCAACTGTTTGACCAGGCTTTATAAAACCTTTTTGAATTTGTAATACGTTATTACCGTATTCTAAGTCATAAGCTCTTGAAATAACTTCTCCAGGTAATTTCCCTGGTTTGCGAACCATGATAAAAGGTTTTTTTAGAAAAGCCGCTGTTGGTGTTCCAAATAAGAAGCCTCTTGCATCTGGACCAACAATAACATCTACATCCAGAGCATATTCAGACATTTTTTGAATTGTATAATGTAAAGCTTTTCCGTCAGCCAATAAAGGTGAAATATCTTTAAAAACAATACCCGCTTTAGGGAAGTTTAATATATCTCTAATATATGATTTAAGATCAATTTTTTCCATATTAATCCTTTTTATAGTAATTAAGATGCAACTGGCACATCTTCAAAGAATTCTAAAATATCATCTTCTTTGATATCATTATATTTTTTAACATGAAGCCCAAAATCTTTACCTTTTTCAACTTCTTTAGCATCATTCAATTCTCTTTTAAGTGTTTCAACTAGTCCAGCATGAATCATTTTTCTATTTCTAAAAATTTTAACTTTGCAATGTGCTTTAACAACACCTTCGTCCATCATACATCCTGCAATTGTCCCAACTTTTGAATAGAAAAATGTTTTAATAACATGTGCTGAGCCAATTTTCTTTTCTTCATAAACAATTGGTTTTTCGCCATCAAGAATTTTTTCAATATCTTCAGTTATTTTATAAATAACGTCATAATATAAAACTTTAACATCAAGCTCTTTCGCTGTTTGTTTTATACTTGTTGGTACATTAATGTTAAATGAAATAATAGTCGCATTAGAAGCTTGGGCTAATAATAAGTCATTACTTGTAACTTGTCCAGCTTGGGCCGCTATAACTCTAATCGCTGCATTTTCATTTTCCATAGTAGAAATAGTGCTCTTAATTGCTTCAGCAGTTCCTTGAACGTCTGAACGAATTATTATATTAAACACTTTTTTGCCTTCGTCAATATTGATGTTCTGGGTTCTTTCGTATAAAACATTATTTTTATCAATTTGAGCTTTTTGTGTAGCTAATTTTTTAGCATATTTTTCGTCTTCAAAACCTATAAATTTATCACCAGCCAAAGGAGAAGAATTTAAACCAGAAATCACAACAGGTGTTCCGGGCAATGCACTTTCAATATTATTTCCGTTTGTATCTTTCATAGATCTAACTTTTCCAGAGCATGAACCTGCGACGATAAAGTCTGATTTATAAAGGGTTCCGTTTTCAATAATAACTGTAGAAACATTACCAACACCTTTATCAACTTTACTTTCAATAACAGTTCCCATTGGGTATCTGTTAGGATTAGCTTTTAAGTCCATAATATTTGCTAGAAGTAAAATGGCATCAAATAAATCATCAATCCCTTGACCAGTTAAGGCAGAACCAAATACCATTTGTGTATCCCCGCCGTACTCTTCAACAGTAACATCAGCCTCAAGAAGTTCTCTTTTAATTCTTTCAATATCTTTTTGAGGTTTATCCATTTTATTAACGAATACTACCATAGGAACATTAGCTGTTTTAGCGTGTTGTATAGCCTCAATTGTTTGAGGCATAACACCATCATCAGCAGCAACAACCAAAATAATTATGTCAGTAATTTTTGCACCACGTGAACGCATTTCACTAAAAGCTTTATGCCCTGGTGTGTCAATAAATGTAATTTTATTATCTTTATAAACTATTTGGTATGCACCTGTGTGTTGAGTAATACCAGAACTTTCTGTTTCAACAACTTTTGTTTTTCTTATAAAGTCAATTAAAGAAGTTTTACCGTGGTCAACGTGACCCATAACGGTAATAATAGGAGGTCTTTTAACAAGTAAATTCGGATCATCCTCAAATACAACTTCATTTAAGAAATTACCTGCATCAATATTATTTTCTTTTTTGAAATCTAAACCTTTTTCAATACATACTTCAGCAATTTCTTCCTCTTCTAAAACGTGATTAATTGTATAGAACTTACCCTTCATAAAAAATGTTTTAATAAGTTCATTTGGATTAACATTAATTTTTTTAGCAAATTCACCTAAAGGTAATTTATTAGTAAAAATGAATGTTCCATCAACAATTTCAGTTTTAACATCAGAAATTTGTTTCTTAATTTCTTCTGCATTAGTTATTCTATTTCTTTTAGACATTTAGCCTCCTTCAGTTCTTTTTCAATTGTTTCATAGGTTTTTTGGGAAACTTGCGTTCTAAAGGCTTTATTTAAACCCTTACGTTTGACTATATTTTCTCAATTAGATACAGTAGGAATAAAATATGCTCCTCTGCCTTTTAATTCTCTTTTAAGATCTAGTCTAATAATATTTTCACTTTTATTATAGTCAAATCTAATTAATTCCTTTTCTGGTTTTACATTGCCAGAAACAATACATTTCCTTGAGTAATTCTTATTAAACTTCTCAGTCATCTTCGTCTTGAAATTCTCCGAAGTCAATTTCACCATCTAAACCAAATGATTTAAGGTCGTTATCGACCTTAAAGTTTTTAAGAGTTTCTTTAGCTTGTTGATATTCTTTAACATTAAGTTTTTCATCGCTTGTTGAGGATTCTGTATCTTCAATTATTGTTTCTTGTTCTTCATCATCATTAGAAGATCATTCATCATTTTCAATGTGTTTTTTTAATAATTCATCAAAATCAAGATTTTCGAACTCATTTGTTGAGAATAAGTCGTGTTCTTGTTCTTGGTATGTTCTAATATCTTCATCAAAACCATCTAAACTCATAGGAATATTTGAAACCGCTCTTGAAGTTCTCTTGGTAGTATGAACTGAAGATTTCTCCGCTTGTGGTCTCGAGTACTTTTTCACAGGTGTTTTAGTTAAATTAAGATTTGTTTTATTGTATTGAAGTTTTAATTCATCAGCCTTATCTGTTGTAATAACATCTAAGTAAACACCAGAAATTTTAGAAGCTAAAAGTGAATTTGTTCCTTTTTTACCTATAGCTAAAGGTAAATTGTCTTTTGACACTATAACATAGTATGATTTAGCATCTTTTTGAACAATATCTATAACACTAGCAGGTGCCATTGCTCTTGTTATTTTTTCAATTAAATTATCTGTATTAATGATAATATCAAGTTTTTCAAAGTCTTTTGGATTTGATAAATCTTTATTCATTTCAGCAATGATAGTTTGAATTCTTGAAGATTCTTTGCCCATTATTGCTCCATAAATTTCATCATATGATAAGCCCGCTTTAGATTCAAATACAACTTTTGTTCTCTCACCAGGTATTCTTTCCATAGCCGAAATAGAAATTAAACCATCATGAATTTCAGGGATTGAGTTTCTTAAGATTTCGCTAATTATGTTTGGAGAGTCTAACGAGACAACAATTTGATTTAATTTTGCATCATTTTCAACGCTTTCAATAACAACAGGTAAGATTGTTCCTGGGTTGATATTTCTTTTAGTGCTAATAAGACTTACGGGTAAATATGCTGGAGTCCCATCTTCTAAAATTTGAACATTTCAAGATCCATTTGTATTTCTTGTTGTGAAAACCACTTTGATGTTTTCGCCAATTCTATGTGAGAATTTGTCAAAAATTTCTTGTTTCTTAAGTTGTTTAATTGCTTGTTGAATTGACGATTTAATTGCAACTAAAACATTATTTTTATTCTCTTTTTTGCCTTCTTTAAGGTTTAAAAGATCAATTTTAACTTTAACTTCATCCCCGTCTTGGCAGTTTTCTGGATCAATATTTTTTGCTTCAGATTCAGAAACATAAATTAATGAGTTTGTTGGGTCTAAAGAAACTAATTCTTCATAGTATTCATCAGAAACAACAGGTGCTTTTAAGTTATAAACTCTTACTTCTTCTTTTTCTTCATCTAATTCAAAAACTATTTCAGCTTCTGGGTCTAGGTGTTTTTGAATAATTCTTGTAACTTCATCTTGTAAAACTTTGATTAATTTATCCATTGGGATATCTTCTTTTTCAACTAATCCTTTGATTATTTGAAATCACATTTTATCGCTGTTTAATACATTATTTTTTTTCATAATAATCTCCTTAAAACTTGAAATATAATGAAACTTTTTTAATATTTTCGAAAGGAATTTCAACTGTTCTAAATTGCCCTTTGCAGTTTCATTTTACTTTAGCAATATTTGAATTAACTTCTACTAATTTGCCAATATATAAGTCTTTTTTATCAATATTTTTGATTAATTTAAATTCTAAATCACTGTCAATGTAGTTAGCTAAATCTTCCACATTTAAGTCAGTATCAAAACCTGGTGAATGGATTGAAACAACATCATAATTTAATTCTTTTCCAGAATTGTCTATGAAACTGTTTATTTCGCCACTTAGCCTGTCTAATTCAGTTAAATCAGTAGTATTAACACAAATATCTAAACATTGTGCACCAAATTCATTTGTTATTTTGACATCTTTAATTTGTTCTTTAAATTTGTCCACTAAAAATGTTTTTCAGTTCATTTATCTCCTATTAAATAACAAAGAGTTGGATTACTCCAACTCGTATGTTATATGTATAATTACGATCTATTTAATTATAGCATAACAACTAAACTTAATAAATTGTTTTATTTTATATAATTCAACTGTTTTATAGGTATTTTAAATAAACTATCTAATTTTTGAATCAGGTAAATTACTCTTAATTGCCTCAACAAGTAATTTAGCCTTATCCATATCAATTACATTAGGAATACCTACACGAATTTGAGTTTTTCTTCTCTCTTGACGGCCTAACTCAAAGTAAATATTATTCTTGTAATCAATAATATTTCTTAAAATTTCAGCATCATAACCATTAGGAATTTCCATTACTAATAATCCGTGTGTCATATGAACATCATCAACAACATCAGTAAAGTGTAATTTTCTAAGTTCTTTACGTATATATTCATAAACTCTTTTACGTTTATTTCTTATTGCTTGAATTGTTTGGTTTTTCATAACCTTCATAGCAGCATTTATTGCAATTAGAATACTTGAAGCAGGTGTATATGGTGTTGAACGTTGATTTGTATAATAATCAACATAAGCTGGCAAGTCAAAATAGAATTTATAGTTCTTGTTATTTCTTGCTACTTCAATAGCTTTTTTAGATAAACATACACAACTTAAACCAGGCATAACACAAAACGCTTTTCCACTAGTTCCTATAGCTGCATCAATTCCTCACTTATCAAATTCAATTTCCTCATGAATAAATGAACTTGTAGTGTCAACAATATATAGACTTTCTGGAGACAATTTTTTAATTAATTCCCCAACGGCTTTAACGTCGTGAACAACACCAGTTGATGTTTCGTGATGTGTAATGAATACTGATTTATATTTATTATTTTTAAGTTTTTCTTCTACATCCTTAATAATATATGTTTCACCATCAGGATAACTTAAAATATCTAAATTTAAGTTGTTTTGGCATAATCTTTCAATCATAATTTGAAATCTTTTACCAAAATCTCCTGCTTCAATTAAAAGAATTTTATCTCCAGGTTCAACTAAATTGACAACAATCGCTTCCATAGCTCCTGTTGCTGAACAAGTAACAAATAGAGGTAATCCATTCTTTGTTTTAAAGAAGTCTTTAATTAAATTGGTTGTTTGATCTAAATAATATTTAAACAATGGCGATCTATGGTGTAAAACAGCACTTGATAAAATTTCACTAACTTCTTGATAGTTATTAATTGGTCCAGGCGTAAATAATAAAGTTGTTGAATGGTTGGCGTATCTTGAATCAATTTTCAATAAATCGTTGAAATTATCTAATTCACTTATAGGTGAATTGAAAATTTGAATATGTTTAAGTTTCTTATCTAAAGTTCATAAAAATTGTTCAAAATATTTTTCTTTATTAGCTTCAATTGCATAGAAGGTTTTGAACTTAGATTTCATTTCTTCAGCAGTTTCTTTATTTATATATAAAAATCCGCTTCAAATGCTTTGACTATAAGCATCTTTTACTAATTTATGACCTAGAACATTAGCATCATCATCTGTTTCATAAACTCATTCGCTTTTGTGTTCTAAACATTCTTGACCAAAGGTAATTGATTGATTTTCATTTTCAACAATATTCACAATACTTGGAATAATGTCTTCTTTGAGATATAAATCGCCTTCAATATATAAAGTGTTGCCTCATTTATTTAATGAGTAAGCAAGCGAAGAGATATTATTATATTTATCATAGTCATCATTAGTTATGAACTTAACTTGATATTTTTTTTCTAAATATTTAAATTGATCTTTCAAATATCCAACAACAATATAAATATTTTTTATCTTCGCTTTACGTAAGAAACGAATATTTCTTTCAATCATAGCTTCACCATTAACTTGTACTAATGGTTTTGGAAGATATTGTGTTAAAGGTGCCATTCTAGTGCCTTTACCGGCAGCAAAAATTATTACATTTTCAATTTTGTTCATATGTCTCCTTAAATATATTTTTAATTATATAACAACGAAAAATCTATCTTTATAGATAAAAATAGACTATATTCAAAAATAAATAGTTTAACAAATTTTCTGAAACTGCAGTTTTATAGGTGTTTTAGATTTATTGCATTAATTTAATGTACAAAATTTATAGAAAAAATTTAATTTTTAACATAAGTTTTTTCTATAAAAATAAAAAAATGACTCTAATCAGAGTACATTTCGGTAAAACCATAATAAACTGATCTATTATTTTTAATTGGAGTTGTTCAATTTTTCCCGTATCATTTTTCAAAATATTTTTCAATATTATTCATAATTTTATAATTTTTACCATTAACATATATGACTTTAGGGTTATAAAAATCGCTTATATTAATTGAGTTGTCTTCTTTATGCAATGGTCAATTAGAAATAAAATATGTATTTGGATTTATTGAAAATAATTTTTTATAAGTTCTTTCCATTGTTAGCTTAGGAACCCAGAAACATAAACTTCATAAAACAAATCTTTGAAATTTTGCTAATTTTCTCTCTTTGAATTGATATGTTATATCTCTTCAAGAACAAGCTGCTTGTAATTTTGTATATAAGGAATTTAAATATCAGTTTATTTTTTTATGCTCTGTAGGAATTATAATAAACAGGTCTAAATAAATTGAATTAGGATCTTTAATATCTGCAGTATTTAGATCAGGAACTCAACGAGGAAACTGTAAACTATGTCATTTTGTGTTCTTGGAAGTCATTAAATTATTTGGATAATTTTTTAAAAGAAATTCATAGGCTTCAAAATCAAGTAAAACATCTATATCACAGTCCCAATCGATCATTTTTTTGTCTCTATAAAAACCTAATGCTGTACCGTAAACTAATGAATAATTTAGGTTGTTTTTATCTAAAATATCAATGAATTCATTCAGCAGTTTTAAATTTAATTGTTGTCTTTTTCTTAAATTTTCTTCTTTTGCTGGATTATCTTTGTTTAAAAAATCATATTCCATTATTTCTCCTTTTTCTTGTAAGTGAATACATCCATATCATACATTCCCAGATGTGTAGTCATTTTACCTTTGATAGGTGTAGATCAATTTTTACCATAATTTTGAACAAGAATTTGTTCTCAATTCTTAGGCACTTTAACAACTAAGTTTTCAAACTTACGATTTTCGCATTTTTCAAAATCTAGTTCACTATAAATGTTATTTTTTGTAACCTTATTAAAAGGTCAATTAATACATGAATTAAATCACCATTTGGATCATATAATTCATTTCAAGCATTTTTAAATAAATATTTTTTACTTAGTCAAGTTCAACTTAAGAAGAACTTCGCTAATTTCATTCCTCATTGTCTCTTAAATACTTTTCTGTGCGTGTAGCTATGTAAATAACCTATTTTATTCTTTAATGAAAGATATTTATTAATCCTTTTCTGATTAGTAGGAACAGCAACAAATAAATCAAGGAAACAAACATCTTCTTTATAATCATCATCATTAGTGAATTTTGGTATTAATATAAAGTTATTACTATTTTCATTAGTTTTAATTTTTTCTGGGTAGTTTTCAACTAGAAAATCTAAAGTTTTTTTAGGTATTACAAGGTCAATATCATCATCTCAAGGTATAAAACCTTTGTGTCTAATTGTTCCTAACAATGTGCCATAAAACACCATATAATCTAAATTATTCTTTTGGGCTATTTTTATAAACTCATCAAGGAGATTTAAAACCTTTAATTGCTTCTCGTTCATAATATTTATCTTTCTTTATTTTTTGATTTGCGTAATATTTTTCAATAATTCTATAATAATGTTTAATTGACGTTTTAGCAACTCAGCTTCAAGAAATAGGAATTTTGGTGGCTTCCTGTTTTATAGCGTTAAAAGGATAATGATAGTTAAAAATATCAGTAATTTTATGCACAATATCATTAATATTTTCTTTAACTGTAAAACCATTAATTGTGTCAATAATTCCTTCTGCTGAAGCAGTGTTTTCAACCGCTAACACAGGACATTTTAAAGCTTCTGCCTCTCTTGTTACTAATCCAAAAGTATCAAAAGTAGATAAAAACACAAATAAATCATGTGATAAATATAAACCCTTTAATATATCTGGATCTTTAACTACACCAGTAAATTTAATTTTTTCTAATATACCTATTCTATTGGCATATTTTATAATTTCTTTAGCTTTTCAATCTCCACCAACCATAGTCAATGAATATGAATCGTCACTTTCAATTAAAGCTTTATACGAATCTAATAACAGCTTTATATTTTTTTCTCAAACAAATCTTGAAACAAATAATAAATTTTTCTTTGTTGTGTCAATATTAAAATGTGAAATTGCCTTATTCCTCAATAAATCAGCGTTATCTGGATATGCAAAAGCGGTACCATTAGGTATAACTCTAACTGATTTTTTAAGTTTATAATCATGTCTTAATCAATTCGATGCAATCTGTGAAACTGTTCAAACTTCATCACATTTATAAAAAAACTCGTTCATAATTTTTACAGATAAATCAGCAACCCATTGTAATTTACAAGAGTTATAAATTGCCTGCTTAAAGTCAGTATGAAATGTACAAACTATAGGTATGTTATAACGTTTTTTCAGTTGTAAAGCAACCTTACCTGAAAAAAATGGGCAATGAACGTGAATAATATCTGGATTGAATGCATCTATATCTTTAAGTTGAAAAATATTTAGCGGCGTTTGAAAGACTTCATATCCGCCTCATTTAATTGTTGCTGTTCTCAATCTCAAGGGTTTGAACTCAAGTTTCTCATCGTTAGCTACATCATATTTTTTATACTTAGGAGCCAGAATTAAAAATTCAACATCTTGTTTTTTAAATTCTCTTGCATAATTTTCCATAACTCGAACGACACCATCTACAACAGGTTCGTATGAATCGTTTATAAGAATAACACGCAGTCTTCTTTTTTTCAATTCTTTTATATCTACTGTATTTCTTCAATATTTTTTCATATTAATCCTAATTTCTTAAATCTATAATTTCATTACTTATAAAGTTCAAAGGTGTCTTTGTATCGTTAACATACTTTGAAGTATATAAATCTAATGGTGCATATGGATTCAAACACATAAGATTAGGATCTAAATCTGCTCATTCTTTTAATAAGTATAGATTTGGAACAATTACTTTAATGAATTCAGCTAACTGAACAGAATCTTTATAATCAAAATTTGGATTTTTAACTGCTTTCACAAAAACGCTTGTTTGTCTATTGTTATTTAGTGCTTCTTGAATTTTTTGTTTAATATCATTTATATTAAAGTTATTTAAATCAAAGACAACAATTTTCTTTGATTGGTTCTTTGAAATATGGCTAACAATATTTTGATATTCGCCTAAAAAAGCCGAGTGATTAAAATACTTACCAATGTTTGTTGATAATTGAGATGTTATATCAAAGTAAATCGAATTATTATCAGCAGGTTCCATTGGAATATATTCTCATGTTTTGTCTGAAGTTTTAACTGCTAGGTTTGCAAAAATTAAATCTGAAGTAGTGTTTTTACTAATGGTTGGATTCGCCAAATCATCCAAAGCTCCTGTTGATGAATCACCGGCTGCGATTTTTTCGAATCAAAAATTATCAGGTTCTGCAGAATGTAAATATGTTAAATGTTCAGAAGCAATTTGATTATTTAAAACAACAAGTTGAGATCCTTTTTTAAGGGAAGTAGATTTATTTTCATTAGTAAAAGGATCTTTATAATTTATCGTATCACCCTTTAAAACTGTATCATTGATTCAATTATCAATAACTGAAAAATTAGGGTGTCCTTTATAATAAATATTATATTCATCTTGGTATTTATTTATTAAGTATGCTAAGTTTTGCTTTTCTAATTCACTTTGTGCGGTACCTAAAAAGATTAATTTAGGTTTATTTCTTAATGATTGAACTCTATCTACTTTTTCTTTTTCAATTTTTCAATCATATTTAATTACTTTTGTGTATATTTCTGAATTAAAAGCTCTCTGTTTACCAATTATTTGGCCTTTCTCATCAAATTTATTAATTCTATAATTGAATAATTCATTTTTGATTTTATAATCAGGATCCAACTCACTATATTTATATATTCTTTTTAATCCAGCTTGTTTAAAATTGCTTACTGCATTTCAGTCTTCAAAAAAGAAATATACGTTGTCGAGTTCTGTTGAAAAAGGAATAAATGAATATTGATCAGATTCAACTGTTTTTCAGTCATATTCATTATTTTCTTTAGCTATTTTATAATTCTTTATAGCTTTATCAAATTCTGTTCAATAATCATTAACAATATTCCTTGCTTCATTTAAACACAAGATTTTCACGTTTTTGAAAGCTGAAAGCTCCATAAAGTTTTTAGCAAAGTTTAAATCATCGGAGCATATTCATAGATTAATTTTCTTATTAGAGTTTTTTAAAATTATTTTTGCAAATTCGTTAACAATTAATCGTGAACCTTTTTTTATATCGTTCAGCTTCCAAAATAGCTGATTTTTTATCTAAATCATTATTCTGAATTCTGTAATTATCCAAAAAATCCTTCATTGAAGTTTTATCAACTGTCATGCTTTTTTCAGTATCATATGTAAATTGAGAAAAATATACTTCACCTTTTGACATTAATGCTAAACTAACTTCATCATAAAAAGGTTGGATACTCGTTGAAACGCCAAACATATTAATATCTGCTAAATCTATAATATTTTTAATATTATTGTTAGCATCTATAAGATTGTCATCATTAACAATTTGAGTTTCTATGTTAGTATCTTTTTTTATTTCTCTTGTGCCAAATTCGTATTTAGATACATTCGTCAATAAGTTAGTTTTATAGTTGTTTTCGTCAAATTTCAAACTAGAATAATATTTAACTTTTTTGCCTAAAAAAGTAAATCCAACAGCCGCACCTATTGTCGTAACCGATGCAGTTGGGACTAGAACTCCTAACAAAATTTTAGTTTTCTTAGTCATACATATCTCCAAAATTTATATATATAAATTTTATCCTAAAAAGAATATTGCAAAAATATTGCTAAGATGCAAAATAAAAGATTGCGTAAAGCAATCTAAAATTATTATCTCTTGATTTCTTTAAGACGAGCAGCTTTACCCATTTTATCTTTCATGTAGTAAAGTTTTGCTCTTCTAACTTTGTTTGAACGAATAACTTCAATGTGTGCAATCATTGGTGAGTGTAATGGAAATGTTCTATTAACACCAATACCAAATGATACTTTTCTAACTGTAAATGTTTCTCTTGTACCAGATTCTTTTCTGCTAATTACTAAACCTTCAAAAACTTGGATACGTTCTTTTTCACCTTCACGAATACGAACGTGAACTTTAACATTATCACCAACACGAAACTCAGGATAGTCAGTACGTAATTGACTTTGTTCAACTAATTCGATTAATTTATTTCTCATTTTTAATCCTTTCAATAATATCTGGACGATTTTTTAACGTTTTTTCGTATTGAGCTTTCATTTTTCAAGCTTCAATATCTTTATGATTTCCATTTAAGAGAACTTCTGGGACAGCCATGCCTTTATAAATACGAGGTCTTGTATATTGTGGATAGTCTAATAAACCATTGCCTTGAAACGAATCATATTCATGACTTTCTTTTTTGATGACTCCATCAACAAGCCTAATAATTGAATCAGCCATAACCATTGATGGCAATTCTCCACCTGTTAGGACATAATCACCGATTGATAATTCTTCATCAATTAATTCAACTACACGTTCATCAAAACCTTCGTATCTACCTGAAATAAAGGTGATTTGGTCATATTTAGCTAATTTATTAGCAATATTTTGATTAAACACTCTGCCTTGCGGTGAAACTAAAATTTTATATCCACCACGGTTTTTTAATGATTCAAGTGCCAAATCAATAGGTTCAACTTGTAAAAGCATTCCGTGACCACCACCAAAAATTTCATCATCTACTTTATGGTGCTTATCCTTGCTAAAATTTCTAAAATCAACTACATTCAAATCAATTAATTTATTTTGAATTGCTTTGTGTATAATCGATTCATTAGCGAAGGGCTCATAATATTTTGGAAATAAAGTTAAAAAATTAATTTTCATTTATTATTTTGCAGCTTTTTTAGTTGTTTTCTTTGTAGGTTTAAATGCAGCTTCTACATCTTTTTTTGTTGTTTTTTTAGATTCAATTAAGATTTCTTCAACATTGGCTTTAGCAGCATTTTTAAATTTTTCATTTAAATTGTGTTGTCTGAATAAGTTAAATACAGTTTGAGTAATTTGAGCACCATTTTTAATTCATTGAATTGTTGCTTCTTCGTTGATAACAAATGCTTTTGTGTGTGGATTATATTGACCGATAGCTTCAATAAATCTACCATCACGAGGAGCACGTGCATCAGCAACAACGATTTTATAGCAAGCGTTAAATTTACTTCCTAAACGTTTTAATCTAATTTTAACCATTAGGTTACTCCTTATTTTCTTTCTTAAATTCTCGACTTCTGTCAAGCGCAAATGCTTGACATCAAGCTATTGCTAAATATATTTTAATATATAAGTAATTTTTTTGAAATAAAAAAAATGCAAAAAAGAGAGTCTACTCTCTTTAATAGCATAAGACAATTTAAAGGAAAGTTTCCGCTCACAGCAACTTTCATATTAATTAAGGAAGGGAGTATATACTCTTAAGCAACTGTCCCTATGGGTACAGTAATCATTCACTTTGGGAATGTATCAGTATTATTTTAATATATTTTTATAAAATCAGGAAATAAAATTTTCTAGTCCTGGATAATCAAATTTTAATTAGTAAACACATACAAAAAAGAAGCAACTAAGCTTCTTCTGTCTTTTCAGCGGGAAATATCATTGAGATAATAGCAATAACTACAATTAAAAATGCTGCACAAAATACTATAATAGATGCATTTTTATGAAGGAATTCAGTGGCTGCCTGCGTTATTCCGAATAGATATGGTATTGCTAAAGTTCAAATAACTAATACAGTTATTAATAATAAATTAATAATTATTGTGACTGTCCCTAATATTATTTGCATAACTCTTTTGGTTTTTATTTGACTAATAAAAACGCTAAATGTTTTAAAGAAATAACTAATTAATAATGATAGGAATATCAAATAACAAATTAAACCTGCCCATTTACCTATATTAAATGCTATATTTGAATTATTCTTGAAAAAGAGTTTAAAACATTCTGAATATGCCTTAAGCATAGAAATATTAGATGTGTGTTTCATTCCAGCCGGTGCAATTAATAATATTGAAAATCCTAAAATATATCCACTTAAAAATGTTGTTGTTTTATCGCCGAATTTAAAATCAACACCTTTTTGAACAATAGCGTTAATAAAGAAAGGTGAGACAAGCAAAGCAATAAAAAGTGCACTAAACATCATTACAAATAGCTTAGATTTTGTTTTTGTTTTAGACATATGACCTCGATTAATATTTACAATATATATATATATATATATATATATGAAAAAAATAAATCATATATGCAATATTATTATAATACTAATTTGATTAAGCAGAAATTGTCTAATTTAACAAAAGAAAAAGACACTCATAAAGAGAGGCTTGAAACTGTTTCCGATTCCGAATGTGTTCTATATTTTAACAAGCCGTAGGCACTACGCAAATATCGGACTCTCAATAGTTTTGGGTCGGTTGGAAGCATCCTAAAACTGATCGCTATTATGTTACCATAAAGGTATCGCAAAGTTCATTTTTTTATACTCTTATTCCT
>NZ_JHXS01000005.1 GCF_000687775.1 Mycoplasmopsis felifaucium ATCC 43428 | reverse complement strand
CCTTGTCGGCTAAATACTGACCTGCACGAAAGGCATAATGATCTCTCAACTGTCTCAACACTAGACTCGGTGAAATTATGGTCCCAGTGAAAACGCTGGGTACCCGCATCTAGACGAAAAGACCCCATGGAGCTTTACTACAACTTCGTATTGAAATTTGGCCTAACATGTGTAGGATAGGTGGGAGACTATGAAACCGGGACGCCAGTAACGGTGGAGTCATCCTTGAAATACCACCCTTGTTATGTTGAGTTTCTAACTTGCCATCATAATCAGGTGGGAGGACAGTGCGTGGTGGGTAGTTTGACTGGGGCGGTCGCCTCCTAAAGAGTAACGGAGGCGTTCAAAGGTACACTCAGTACGGTCAGAAACCGTATGTAGAGCGCAAAGGTAGAAGTGTGCTTGACTGTGAGACTTACAAGTCGAGCAGGTGCGAAAGCAGGACTTAGTGATCCGGCTGTACATTGTGGAATGGCAGTCGCTCAACGGATAAAAGTTACCCTGGGGATAACAGGCTAATCTTGCCCAAGAGATCACATCGACGGCAAGGTTTGGCACCTCGATGTCGGCTCATCGCATCCTGGAGCTGGAGTCGGTTCCAAGGGTTGGGCTGTTCGCCCATTAAAGCGGTACGCGAGCTGGGTTCAAAACGTCGTGAGACAGTTTGGTCCCTATCTGATGTGGGCGTTGGAATATTGATGAGAGCCGCTCTTAGTACGAGAGGACCGGAGTGGACGTACCGCTGGTGTTCCAGTTGTTCCGCCAGGAGCATAGCTGGGTAGCTAAGTACGGAAAGGATAACCGCTGAAAGCATCTAAGTGGGAAGCCTCCTCAGAGATGAGTATTCCCTTGAAATTCCTTATAGACTATGAGGTTGATAGGCTGGATGTGTAAGCACAGCAATGTGTTGAGCTGACCAGTACTAATAAATTGATAGGTTTAAAAGTAGAGATGTTTATTTTATGACATTTCAATGAAACATATAAAATTACTATTCAGTTTTCAGAGAACAAGTACCATTAAGGGTACTTTTTTTATATAATTTTTAAAGTAATATTTTTTACTAAAATGCCTATCAAATAGTGAAATAAATAAAAAATTTATAATATTTATGAAACTAAAGAAAATAATGTATACTATAAGAGTATTTATTGAATTAGCTACAAAAAAATAAATATAAAAAAGCTAAAAAAATGTTTTATTTAAATTGTAAGTATTGTATAATTAATATGCTTTTTTAAGCACAACAGGAGAAGTAGCTCAGCTTGGCAGAGCGCTACGTTTGGGACGTAGTGGTCGCAGGTTCAAATCCTGTCTTCTTCACCATTTATGGGGGATTAGCTCATTTGGCTAGAGCGCCTGCCTTGCACGCAGGAGGTGGTGGGTTCGAATCCCATATCCTCCACCATTTATGGCGTTGTAGCTCAGTTGGTTAGAGCATTCGGTTCATACCCGAAAGGTCAAGAGTTCGACTCTCTTCGACGCTACCATTTATATGGATAAAATTCTAACTGAAGGACCTATAGCTCAACGGTTAGAGCAACCGGCTCATAACCGGTTGGCTACTGGTTCGAATCCAGTTAGGTCCACCAAGGGTGATTACCCAAGTCTGGCTGAAGGGACTAGTCTTGAAAACTAGCAGGGGCTTCACGGCCCGCGGGGGTTCGAATCCCTCATCACCCGCCATTTGTTCAATAGAACACCAAACTTCACATATCGCGGAGTGGAGAAGTTGGCATCTCGCAAGGCTCATAACCTTGAGGTCACTGGTTCGAGTCCAGTCTCCGCCACCAAAATGGTCCAGTGGTAAAGTGGTTTAATACGCCTCCCTGTCACGGAGGAGATCGCGGGTTCAATTCCCGTCTGGACCGCCATGGCCCTGTAGCTCAGTTGGTAGAGCAACAGATTGAAGCTCTGTGTGTCGCTGGTTCGATCCCGGCCGGGGCCACCATAATTAAGAACACGTTAAATACGTGATTTTTTTATATCTTTTTTACTTACCTATTATTTTTACTTTTAAAAAATACGCATATAATATGCTTATGAAAAATAATAAAATTATGAATAAAATCATTAAAATAGGTTCTCCATTGCTTTTGACTATTTTGCCTGTTTCATTGTCAGTTTCGTGCAAAAAAACACCTGAATTAGACCAATTTATAATTGATAAAGCAAAGGTTAAATTTGATAGCAATTATGTTATTGACGACCAAGATAATGCTAAATTAGACTTATGAATGTTTAGATTGAGTTTTCCAAATCAAGTACAATTGCAAGAAGAAATCAATAAGATTAATAAGCTAGTTGCTAAAGATAGTTCGTTACTTAAAATATACCCATGAATTAAAGATATAAAGCCAGAATTAACAGATTTTACAATGGATTATTTATGGGGTCGTAATTTAATTAAAGTTGAAAATAATTTTCCTGCAAAATCTAATTTAAAGATTGAATTAAGAGTTATTTCACACCCTTCTACGCTCACTAAATTTAATATAACTTTTAGGTTATCAAATAAAAATAATAATGAAATTTATTCAAATATTAATATCTCAAATTATGATGTAACGTTTTTAAAACCAATTAGTAAGAACCATAACCATATTACTGCTTCAATAGTTAATGAATTAGGTAACAACTTAAAAGAAATGCTTAAATTCAATTCAAGTTCTATATAAATTAATAATAATTTTTAATAGTTTTTTGTAGCTATACTGTCAAAAATAGCTATTTTTTTATATAATTAAATAATATTATTTAATTATTTTTGGAGTATTATGACTAAATT
Organism: Mycoplasmopsis felifaucium ATCC 43428; assembly: GCF_000687775.1. GTDB lineage: Bacteria > Bacillota_I > Bacilli_A > Mycoplasmatales > Metamycoplasmataceae > Mycoplasmopsis > Mycoplasmopsis felifaucium. The sequence continues at coordinate 47,134 of NZ_JHXS01000005.1, read as the reverse complement.
TATATTTACAACTGGAGGTGTGCTTTCTGGATTAGGAAAGGGAGTTACATCTGCGAGTATAGGAAACTTATTAAAATCGCAAGGATTTAAAGTTTTCGCTTTAAAACTGGATCCATATTTAAATATTGATCCAGGTTTATTATCACCGATTGAGCACGGAGAAGTTTACATTACAAATGATGGCTGAAAATGCGACCTTGATTTAGGTCACTACGAAAGATTTATTGATGTGGATTTAAGTAAAAATAGCAATTACACAAGCGGAAGAATTTACAACGAAATCTTTAAAAAAGAAGCTAAAGGCTATTACAATGGTAAAACTATCCAAATTGTGTCACATGTAACTGATGAAATTATTAATATTATTGAATCAACAGCTAAAAAAGAAAAATGTGACTTCATGCTTATTGAAATAGGTGGAACAGTAGGAGATATTGAAAGTAGAGCTCATATTTACGCTATTAGCCAATTCGCTTTAAAACATCCTAAGCAAGTCTTTTTCAACCATATAGCCTTTGTACCTTATTTAAGTGCTTCTAAAGAATACAAATCAAAACCATCTCAATTTTCAATTGCAGAGCTTAGAACATTTGGAATTAACCCTAATTTATTACTTTTAAGATCTCAAGGTGAAATTGACGAATCAATCATAAATAAAGTTGCTAATGCATCATTTTTAAATAGTAGAAACGTTATTAGCGTACCTGATAAAGCAAATGTTTATGAAATTCCTATTTACTTATATAAACAAGATTTATTAAGTATTATTTATGACCATTTTGGTATTAAAAAAGAAATCGACGAAGATGCTTTAAAACCATGAGTAAACTTTACAAATAAATATAATCAAGAAAAAAATAATTCATTAAATATAATGATGCTTGGTGAGGATGTAGCACTTGAAGATGCATATCTTTCTACAATTACATCACTTAAAATTTCTTCAGTTTATGCAAATGTTAAATTAAACTTAATTTTTAAAAGCATTAAAGACTTTAAAAATTCAAGTTTAAAAGATTTTATTGATGAAAATAAGATCAAAGGTATTATGCTTTTGCCTGGTTCAACCGATAATAAAACCTTTATGGATAAGGTTAATTTAATTGGTCAAATTAAAGTACTTAATGTTCCTGTTTTGGCTTATGACGACGCTTTTTTAGCCACTGTCGCTAATTCAGTTATAAAATTAAACCAAAATGATTTAAATATTGATTTATTCAACAAAAAAACTACTGAAAATAGTTTATTTAAACCAGCTAATAAACAATTAAAAATTGGTTCAAATACGATTAAATTAATTAATAATACAATTATCCAAAATATTTATAAAACAGACGAAGTCAGCGAAAGATACAATATTAGATTTGAATTAAATGAAAAATTTTTAAACAACATTGTTCTTGATGATTTAATCTTTAATTCTTATGATGCACAAATGCAAGTACCACAATCATGTGAACTTAAAAATCATCCATTCTATCTAGCTGTAGAGTACCACCCTGAATTTACTACTAGGGTATTAAAATCTAATAAAATATTTGATGCATTCATTGATGCATGTAACAGTTCAAAATAAGGAGAAATATGAACGCAGAAGATTTAAAGAAAACTTTAAATATGCCTAAAACAAACTTCGATATGCGTGCTAATTTAGTGACTAAAGAACCACAATTTAGGGCGTTTTGAGAAGAAATAGATTTATATAATAAAGTTTTAAAGAAAAATGAAAATAATACACCTTTTGTATTGCATGATGGTCCCCCATATGCAAATGGAAACATCCATATTGGACATGCTTTAAATAAAATTTTAAAAGATATCATTGTACGTTATAAATCACTTAGGGGTTTTTATTCTCCTTATGTTCCTGGTTGAGATACACACGGTCTTCCAATTGAACACAAAATGCTATCAGAAGCAAAACTTAACTATAAAAATTTAAGTAAACTAGAATTAAGAAAAAGAGCATCTGCTTATGCCGATTCTCAAATTGAACAACAAATAAAACAATTTAAAGAATTACAAATGCTTACTGATTTCAAAAAGATTTATGTTACTAAAGATCCAAAATTTGAAGCTGCTCAATTAAAATTATTCAAAAAAATGATACTAGAAGGCCTTATTTATAAGGGTTTGAAACCAGTTTACTGATCACCATCAAGCCAAACAGCATTAGCTGAGGCTGAGGTTGAATATAAAGACATTGAATCACCTTCTATTTTTGTAGCTTTTCCAATTATTGATAACAATGGATCACAAAAAGTCAAGAATGCAGATAATTTAATTATTTGAACTACTACTCCTTGGACGCTTTTGGCTAACGCCGGAATTGCTGTTGGTGAAAAATATACTTATTGTCGTTTTGAATCTAATGGTATAGGTTATGTAGTTGCTAAAGATTTATTTGACAAAGTTGTTGAAGTTTGTCATTTTGAAAATGCTAAGATAACATCTGATTTTAGTGCTCTTGAATTAGTAAATATGAAATATAAAGGCGTTATAAATAATAATATTTGCCCTGTTGTTTTTGGACACCACGTAACACTTGAAACTGGTAGTGGTTTAGTTCATATTGCTCCTTTATTTGGTGAAGATGACTTTCAAATAGGAAATAAAAATTCACTTGAAATGATAATGCATGTTGAAGATGATGGAATTATTAATGAACAAGGCGGTAAATATCAAGGTCAATTTTATGAAAAAGCTAATGAATTAATTTTTGACGAATTAACCTCTAAAAATGCCTTATTGGCAAAAAATAAAATCAAACACTCATACCCGCATGACTGAAGAACACATCAGCCTATTTTATTTAGAGGTACTCCACAGTGATTCGTTTCAATTGATAAAATAAAACATGAATTATTAAGTGAATTAGATAACATTAATACATATCCTGAATGAGCTAAAAAGCGTCTTTCAATCATGATAAGTGAAAGAAATGATTGAACTATCAGCCGCCAAAGAACATGGGGGGTTCCAATTATCGTATTTTACGACAAAGACAATAAACCAGTCGTAAACGCTGAAATTTTAGACTATGTGATTAACTTAGTTGAGCAATTTGGAACTGATATTTGGTGAGAAAAAGAAGCTGATGAGTTGCTTCCTGAAGAATATCGTAATTTAGGTTTCACAAAAGAAATGGATATTATGGATGTTTGATTTGATTCTGGTTCAACATCAATAGCTGTTGAAATTGATCCTAAGGTTTCCAGTCCATACGATTTATATCTTGAAGGTAGCGATCAATATAGAGGTTGATTTAACTCTTCATTAATAAATTCCGTTGCATATACTTCGCACGCACCATACAAACAAATTGTTAGTCATGGTTTCGTGCTTGATGCTAAAGGCGAAAAAATGTCAAAATCAAAAGGTAATACTGTTGATCCTTTAAAAGTTATTAAAAAATCTGGTGCTGATATTTTAAGACTATGAGTAGCTAATTCAGAATATACTAATGATGTTTCTATTGGTGATGATATTATTAATCAAAATAGCGAAACATATCGTAAGATTAGAAATACAATTAAATTCTTACTAGGAAATTTAAACGATTACACCTATAATCCAGGCTTAAAAAGAACAGGTGTTCACGAATTTATTAAAAATCAATTAGAACAAATTAAGGAACAAGTTTATACAGCATACGATGAATATAAATTCTCAAGTGCAATTAAATTAATAAATAATTACGTAGTTGAATTATCAAGTTTTTACTTAAATATTTCTAAAGATGTCTTATATGTCTATGAAAAGGACTCAAAAGAAAGACAAATGACTTTATTAAATATTTATGAAATTACTGACTTCTTAATTAAAGCTATTGCCCCAATTTTGCCTACTACAGCTGAGGATGCGTATAAATACTTCAATAAGAACCAAAAATGTGAAAGTGTTCATTTAGAAACAATTGAATATCCAAAAGGTTTTGATACAAACATTATTAAGCAATGAGATGAATTCTTTAATCTTAGAGATGAAATTAATTTACATCTAGAAAAAGCAATTAAAGACGGCTTAATTAATAGAACAAATGAGGCTAAAGTTAAAATTAAAACACCTAGCGATTTTATTATGGGTCTTGACCTTAAACAACTATTCATGGTTGGATATGTAGAATTTTCAGATTCAACTGAAGTTGAAAAATTTGATTCATTAAAATGTTTTAGATGTTGAAATCATTTTATTCCGAGCCAAATTATGGATGAATTATGTCCATTATGTCACAAAGTGGTTGATAAGTTTGAGAAAGAAAATCAACCTAACTAGGATTTGCGATGAAAGAATCGAAAAGCAATATTTCATTTACAGATAAACTTAAAGTATTTATTAAATCTATTAAATTAAATTGAAAATCTATTGTTTTCAAATACATCTTATTTATAGCTGTTTTCGTTTGTCTTCTATTGATTGATCAGATTACTAAAAACTTCATTTTTGGTGAAGATTCTTCTATGGAAAGCTTCTTAAAAGATGTTGCAAGTGGAAAAAGTTATGATTTCGGCATAATAGGTTTTAAAGCTCTTGATCATCATGGTGTAACTGTTTTATCTAATAAAAATCTTGGTGATTTTGGATTTATGATTATTCATGTTATCAGCATTTTATTATTTATCATTATGCTATCACTTCCTTTATTTATCGAAGACCATGTTTTAATCATCTTGGTGGCAGGAATAGCCGCCGGCGATATTGGAAACTTTATAGATAGAATGAGATTTAATAATACTGTTAAAGATATTATTTATAGTCCTTTTATAGACAGATGAATGGGCAGATCTACAGGAGTATTTAATTTTGCTGACACTTTTATAATTGGCGGAATTATAACAATGGTTGTTTATTTATTATTTAGATCATCAAATTCTTCAATGCAAGAAAAACTTAATGATCAAAATATGGCTTACGAACTTTTTGTTGATCCCAAAGTTTTAGATGAAATTGAAAAAGAAAATAAAAAATCGGGAATTGATAAATTATTTAGTTAAAAAATAATGGTGATAAGACCATTATTTTTTGTCGTTTATGTTAGTTTTTAAGATGTTTAGGAAAGCTTCCTGCGGCACCTCAACTGTTCCAAGCATCTTCATTTTTTTCTTACCAGCTTTTTGTTTTTCAAGCAGTTTTTTATATCTACTTAAATCTGAGGCGTGAAGCTTATGTGTAACATCTTTTCTATAAGCCTTAATTGTTTCGCGGGCGATAACTTTTCCGCCGATTACGGCCTGGACAGGCACTTCAAAGTTTTGTCTTGGAATAGCTTCTTTTAATCTGACACATAAATCTCTAGCCTTTTCATAAGCTGAATCTTTATGGCTAATAATGCTAAAAGCATCAATTTTATCGCCGTTTAGCAAGATGTCCACTTTTACTAATTCGCTTGTTCTATAGCCTATTAAGTCATATTCAAATGATGCATAACCTTTACTTAAACTTTTCATTCTATCAAAGAAGTCAAAAACAATCTCAGCTAAAGGAAGCTCATATACTAATTTACTTCTTGTATCATCAATATATTCAAGCAATTTATAAATACCTCGTTTATTTTGACATAAGTCCATAATATTTCCAATATATTCATTAGGCAGAATTATGGTTGCTTCAATATATGGTTCTTCAATATGATCGATATAGTTTCTATCTGGTAATAAACTTGGATTAGAAATCATTTCGACTTCATGGTTTGTCATAAATACTTTATATTCTACTGTTGGACTAGTTGCAATAATACCAATTTTGTATTCTCTACTTAATCTTTCTTGGATTATTTCCATATGCAGCATTCCCAAAAAGCCTACACGAAAGCCAAATCCTAACGCTTTAGATGTTTCTTGTTCTCAAGTTATAGAACTATCACTTAAAGAAATTTTTTCAAGGCTTTCTTTTAATTCCATATAGTCTCTAGTATCAATTGGATAAAATCCGGTAAATAAAACAGGTTGTTTTTTCTTATAGCCCGGAAGAGCTTCTTTTGCTGGATTATCTACAAGTGTTATAGTATCGCCGACGTGAACTTCTTTAGCATCTCTAATTGTAGCAGCTACATAACCAACTTCACCAGCTTCAAGAACTTTCTTTTTAGTTTCTTTAGGGTTTCTAACGCCTAATTCAATAACATGATATTCAGCATCATTAGACATAAACTTAAATTTGTCCCCTACTTTTAAGGTTCCTTCAAAAACTCTAATTAACATAACTACTCCACGATATTCATCGAAATAAGAGTCAAAAATTAAAGCTTTAAGCGGTTTATTATCATCAGCCTTGACAGGCGCAGGAATATATTTTACAATTGCATCAAGCACTTGTTCACAGTTTAATCCGGTTTTTGCACTTATACAAATTGCATCATCACAAGGCAGACCAATAACACTTTCAATTTCATCTTTAGTTCTTTGAATATCTGCACTAGGTAGATCAATTTTATTAATAATTGGAATAATTGTTAGGTTATTTTCTAATGCTAAATAAACGTTTGCAAGAGTTTGTGCTTCAATTCCTTGTGTAGCATCAACTAATAACAAGGCACCTTCTGTGGCTGCTAATGATCTAGAAACTTCATATGTAAAGTCAACGTGTCCTGGAGTATCAATAAGGTGAAAAATGTAGTCTTTATATTTTATTTGAACTGCATTTAATTTTATTGTTATTCCTCTTTCACGTTCAAGATCCATTTGATCTAAAAATTGATCATCCATTTCATGTGTGCTAACGGTATTTGTTAATTCTAAAATTCTGTCCGCTAGTGTACTTTTACCGTGATCAATGTGTGCAATAATTGAAAAGTTTCTGATTTTTGATTTATCCATGTTAACCACCTTGTTATATTTTATGTATAAAATATACCAAAAATATAGGAACTGGTATCATTAATATCATATTTTAAAAAGTTGTTTATAATTAATCCATAAAAATGGAGGATAATATGGATAAAAAATATATAAAAATAGGTTTTACAAATATTTCATACTTGCAAGATGGATATTTTTATCAAGAAAAAAAATATACTGGTTTTAATCATAAATTAGATTATTCTTTATTATCTCAATTTTCGTTTGTGCCTAAATTATTGTCAAATTCAGAAAAAATAGCAAAATGAGAATACATTGAGGGAACAGAACCTAAAATGACCGATGAAAATTTAATTCAAATTGCTAGATATTTGAAAGAATTACATAATTCAAAATTGCCATTTCCCCCTTCAAATCACGCTCGCAGGGTAAAAGTTTATAGATCAATTTTAAGAGAAAAAAACATTAATATTCCAGCATTAAATAATTTTTATGATCACGTTAACGCCACTTTAAGTAAAATGGACAAAACTAAACCCTTACACAATGATTTATGACCTAGAAATATGGTTTGTGATGTAAATAATAAAATTTATATTTGTGATTGAGAATATGCTACCTTAGGAGATGTCAACTTTGAATTGGCATATTTTATCGAGAGTGCACAATTAACAGATGAACAAGAAACAACATTTTTAAAAGAGTATGACGACTATAGTTATTTATTTGTTTTAAGGCATAAAATTTTAGTTAATTACTTAGTTATTCTTTGAGCTCATTCCCAAGAAAAATTACCTTTTGAAACTGATTTTTACGAAAAGCGTTTATATGAATTAGATACACAACTAAAAAAATACAAAGAATCATAATGACCAATAGGTCATTTTTTATATATCTCTGTTTTATAGTATTTTTAGTAATTTAGATCCATTTATATAATTTAATTTAGGTGTACTACTAAATTTATTAATATAATTATAAATATAGTAATGTTATGGAGGCTAATATGGACAAAGAAAAAAATAAACAATATCAAAGTATTCTAAATAATTTATTAGATGTAAGTCCAAATGATACTGCGGTTTTTTGCAGAGTGAATAATAAAACTTGCTTTGATTTCTATTCTTTATTCGGTTCTGAAGCTTTCAATTATATATATCTAAATAAAAATTTTGATATTCCTATTTTAGAAGTGAATTTATTAAGAATTTCTCAAGAAATTAATGAATGTGATAATTTTGAAGGTATTTTGGAAATTTTAAAGTTTAATAATATTGAAATAAGTAATGCGAAAATAACATTATTAAAAAAAGATATTAAACAAGCAAAAGAAATTATTATTTCAGATTTAAAAGCTTCTTTTCAAAAACAAGCAGTAAAATGAAAAATCTTTTTGAATAAAGCTAATGAAATTAATACTGAAACTAATATTTGGCCAATGCATTTAGGTTTTTTCTTTGTTAAAACATCTATAGAAGGCAAAAGCATTTATGCACCTTTATTTCTTAAAGAAGTTTATATTGAAATTAGAAATGCAAGACCTTTTTTAGTTTCTAATGGTGATATAAAAATTAATGAAAAATTACTATTTTTATTAACAAATGCTGGATTTGATTTAGATTTATCTGATAATTTTGGCGACTGAAGTATCAAAGAATTAATTAAATATCTGAATAATGTATGAGGTCAAATTTATCAATTAAATCTCAATATTAATCAAAAGTTTAAAAATATTGATAGTGAGCTTATTTCTAATAAATCACTTGATTTTGAACCTGGTATAGTTTTAGGTTTATTTCAACCATCAGGTGGATATGTTAGAAATAGAATGCTTGAAATTATTGAGAATAATGAACTTAATAAAATTATTGACATTGAATTTAACAAAAACATCTATAAAAAACGTATCAATGATACAATTTATAATCCTAAAACCAGTATATTTAAAATTACTCCAACTAATTTTTCACAAGATAAAGCTATCGCAAGCTCACTTAATCAAAATACAATAATATGAGGCCCTCCTGGAACAGGAAAAAGTCAAACTATTGTGAATATACTTACAAATCTACTTGTTTACGGAAAAACATCATTAGTATGTAGCCAAAAAAAAGCTGCCTTAGAAGTTATTAGAAATAGAATGGGAGCATTACAACCATTTTGTCTATTTATGTTAAATTCTAAAAATATGAATAAGAAGAGTTTTTACGCTCCACTAAAAGAATATTTATATTATTTAGAAAACTTTGACGAAAAGGATTCATTAAAACCATTAAGGATTATTAACTATGAAGATTTAAACTTTGTGAATAATATTGGTACTATTTCTTCTGATTCGAGATTTTTGGAAGCGACTAAGATAATTGCAAAAATACATAATACATTTGAGTGTTATACAAGTGAATTCTGAGAAAAAATAGTAAATCTACCACGTAATATTAAATATCCTGAAAGTTTTGAATTTGAATATTCTAAGCAACTTTTGGTAAATATGCTTAAACTAAATAAAGTAAGATTTAAGCCGCATAAAAAACTTAATAGAGACATTAAAAAAGTTGCAAAAACTTTATTCAATGATTTTAAACATTACCAAGGTAACCTAAATGAAATTTTAGCTGAAGTTAAAACACTAAAAGCAGATGATTACGATTATTTAATTAATATTGTGAACATACTTCCTAAAAATAATTTAAATCAAGTTAGTGATGAAAATGAGTTAAAGAAATTTGTCGCTAAAAGCATTATAAATAAAGTTTCTTCGTTAAATGCTGATGAAAAAGCGGAATACATTGAATTTGCTGCAACGATTAGATTAGGTAATTTAGAACCATATAAATTCATTAAAAAATTTCCTAATATGATTAAAAAGTTATTCCCAGTAGTTATCGTAACTCCGGATGCTGACTTAAGCGCCTGAAAAAAAGAAGAATTTGATTATTCAATACTAGATGAATCTAGCCAAATTTTTCTTGAAAAAGGTCTTCCTGTATTGTATTTATCTAAGATTAAAATTCTTGCTGGTGATGATAAACAAATGAAACCAAGTAATTGATTTGGCGTTAGAGTTAGTGATGAAGAAAGCATTTATGGAAAAGTTGATTCGCTTTTAGATTTTGCGAAAAGTTTAGGTGTTTATAGTGTTTTATTAGACAAAAATTATCGTTCAAATTATGCTGCATTAATGACCTTTAGCAGTAAATATTTTTACGAAAGTACTTTGGATGTAATTGATTCGGCAAATTCGGAAGTTAATTACAAACCTATTGAAGTTATACAAGCTAATGGACAATGAGAAGATAATAAAAATATAGCAGAAGCAGCTTTGGCAATAAAACTAGCTTATGAAAATCTAAATAAATACGGCAAAATTATAATTTTATGTTTTAATGCTAAACAACAAGATTTTATAACGGCAAATATTTTTAAAAATTTTCCTGAACTTGAAAAAGCAGTGAATGATCAAACCTTATTGCTTAGAAATATTGAAAATATTCAAGGTGATGAAGCAGATTTAGTAATTGTGTCTGTAGCTTATGACTATAAAACCTCAATTCATTCAACTTATGTTGGTCGTCCTGGCGGTATGAATGCGTTAAATGTTGCAGTTTCTAGAGCTAAAGATAAAATGATCGTTATTAAATCTATCAATGCTGAAGATGTCAATGTCTTAACAAATAATGAAGATGCAATTATTTTTAAAAGATGGCTTGAGTTTTTAGAATTAAGCGATGCTGACAGAAAAAACTTTTTAGCACATAATAAAAATAATTTAGAAACCGAAAAAACAGACTTAAGTTTAGAAATTAAAAATACATTAATTGAAGCTACTGTGGATAAAAACTTTTTAGAATTAGCTGAAAATGAAGTTATTGGAACATTGCAAGTAGATTATGTAATTAAGAAAAATAATAAACCTGCAATTTGTTTTGTGGTTGATAATTATGCATATGCAAATAAACCTGAAGACTTCATAATGTCTAATGATTTATGTAACTTTATTAGAAGTAAAAATTATACAGTTTATAAATTAGATAGAATCCTTTGAGAAGTTAAAAAAGATGAAATTATTGGCATAATTAATTCTTACGAAGATTTAAGAGAAGAGTATATTGCCAATGACGTTAAAAAGGAAGATGATATTGAGGTAGAATTATCAGCTGATGTAGCTAAATTATTTGATGAAAAAGACTATAAAACAGATGTTATAGAAAATAATAGTAAGATTAATGTTGAACAAGTTGATAATAATACAATACTTCAGGACGAAGAAAAAACAATCACAGTTTTAATAGGAGAACCAGAAAATAATATCGAAGTACATAAATTACCAGTTTTAAGAACTAAAAAAATGCTTGTTAATTTAGAAATTATTGAAGAAGAAAAATTTGAAATTCCTCGTGAAATTAAACAAATTGCATCTTTTGACGACATGACCAAGGAGTGAACTCAAATATTAAGCCAAGAAATTTATATTGGCAATGAAAATATTAAGAATACAAATTAGAGGATTTTTATCCTCTTTTTTTATGGAAATAATATGGAATATATTATTAAAAATTAACTAATTAATAATTTAGTATTATATTAATATTGTTATGAAATTTAAATTATTATTCAACTATATAATCCCATTATCATTTTTTTCATATGTGGCTGTTTCGTGCACGAATACGGCAAAGGATATAGAAAAAAATACAAGTGAAAATAGTTCAATAAATAACTCAAGTTCTTCTGCAAATTTACATCTTTCAGTAGGCGATTTTCCAGCTGATGAACGATTTTTAGAAAAATATCCACTTACTAATAAATTAGAATTGAATAAAGCTTTGAAAGTGGACATCGTATGATATAACGATGGCGATACTTTCAGAACTTCAAATAATTATGTTTTTAGATTTGCAGGAATTGACACACCTGAAACACACCAAAGAAATCTAGAAGGTCAATTTGTGGATACTGAAGGAGATCAATTAAAATATGGAAAAATAGCTGAAGAATTCACTAAAGCTTATTCTGATGTTTATAGATATAACTCTCCACAGAAAAATAAAGGCATGAGTTTTTATCCTACTGAAGTATATGTAGTTCCTCAAAAAACAAAAGGTGGCAATAATAGTAGAAATCCTGAAGTTCCAGTATATATGTGTGATCCATATGCTAGAATTGTCTCAATCATTTATATTAAAGCCAACAACGGTAAATACTATAATCTAAATGCTCTTATTGCTTGAAATGGAATTTCTAGAGTTCACTATATCTCAAACAAAAAAACAAGCAAATACTATACAGACAATACAGAATATTATAATTTCTTGCAAGAATGTAGCGATCATGCAAAACAAAATAAATTAGGTATCTATTCGCCTGAAGCTGACTATAGTAAAATTTATCCATAATAAAAGATATGTCTTTTAATGACATATCTTTTTTCTAAATTATCTCTAAAACAGTCTTTTAAGATATTTTATTTTCAAGATTAAGTAATTTTTTAATTGCTTTATTTACACTGTCATATGCAGCACTTCTTGTTGTTGCTGTGATCTCAGCAATTTCAGAATATGAAAGGTTTTCAAAAAAATAAAGCTGAAATGCTTGATTTTGTGTTTGAGTTAAAAATGATTGGAATTTATCATATAAAGTACACAAATGTTCAATATTTTCAATATTTTTAATATCTTTATTCATCTCTAGAAATTAGTTCCTTAGTCATTTCATAAATAAAGTTATCTAAGTCAAACTCTTGAAGATCTTCAAGCCCTTCTCCCAGGCCGATATATTTAACGTTTATGCCAAACTCATCTTTAATTGATAAAACAATACCGCCTTTAGAAGTTCCATCCATTTTAGTTAAAATAATTCCAGTAGTATTAGCGACTTCACTAAAAGCTTTTGCTTGGCTAACACCATTTTGACCTGTTGTAGCATCCAAAACAAGAAGACATTCTTGAGGAGCATCAGGTTCGAATTTATGAATAATTTGATAAATTTTTTCAAGTTCTTTCATCAAATTAACCTTATTTTGAAGTCTACCTGCTGTATCTATTAATAATAGATCGTAATTTTCCTTTTTTGCCTTTTCTAAAGCTTCGTATACTACGCTGGCTGGATCAGCATTTTCTTTTACTGGTTTAACAATGTCTGCATGAACTCTATCGGCTCAAACACTTAATTGATCTACTGCACCGGCTCTAAATGTATCGGCTGCAGCTACTAAAACTTTTTTGCCTTCCTTTACAAATTTGTGAGCAATTTTAGCTATGCTTGTAGTTTTTCCTGAACCATTTACACCAATAAAAATAAATATATTAAGTTTATCATCTTGATAATTTAATGTTGTATCAACTACGCTTTTATTAGTATAAATAACAAACATTTGATCAGCAATAAGTTCTCCAATTTCTTTTGGATCGCTTAGCATTCTAATTTTTACTTCATTTTTAATATGAGTAATAATTGCATTAACTAATTTTGCATTAATATCCGCCATTATAAGAATTTCTTCTAATTCATCAAAATATTCTTCATCAATTTTGTTGTATTTATTTTGCAAAGTTAATATTTTTGCACCAAGTGAACCTGTTTTAGTTAAACCAGTACTATATTTTTCAAGTTTTTTTGATTTTAATAATTCTTCTTCTTCTTGTTTTAATAATTCTTGTTCTTTGGCTGCAACTTTTTCTTCTTTAGATTTTTTTCTCCAACCAAATAATTTTTCTTTTAAATATCCAAAAAATCCCATAATTCAATTTTATATTAATACATTAATATAATAAATATTATTTGAAATCTAGCTGTAAAAATCAATTTTAAGCACTTTAATAATAAGGATATTGTTATAAAATAAATAATATGAATACAGTAATGAATAAGTTAGTTATCGTTGAGTCTCCTAATAAGGTTGAAACAATTAAAAAATATCTTGGCGAAGGTTATGAAGTTTTAGCTTCAGTTGGTCATATAGTTAAATTAAGTACTTCAGGTGCTATGAGATTGGGCATAGATTTAGAAAAATGAGAACCTAAATATGTGTTAGATAGTACTAAAAAAGAAGTTGTTAAAAAACTTAAAGAAGTTGTTAAAAAAGCTTCAATTGTTTACATTGCAACTGACCCTGACCGTGAAGGCGAAGCTATTGGTGAACATTTAGTTAAGTATTTAAAATGTGAAGACAAATATTCAAGAATTAAATACAATGAAATTACCAAAGACGCTATTTTACAGGCTATTAATCACCCTGGAAAACTTGACCAAAACTTAATTGAAGCTCAAAAAGCAAGAAGAATGTTAGACAGAATCATAGGGTTTAGATTAAGCCATTTAATGCAAATTAAACTTTCAAATTCTCCAAGTACCCCTTCTGCTGGTAGAGTTCAGTCAATTGCTTTGAAATTAGTAGTCGATAGAGAAAACGAAATAAACAGCTTTATTCCTGTTGAGTACCATACTGTTGAGGCTAAAATAAATGATAATGTTTTAGCTTCCATTTATATTGACAAGCATTTAGCCGATGAAAAAAACTGGGTTTATCCAAGCGAATTAGAATCAGTTAAAAAAGTTTTAGATAAAGAACCTACTAATAAATTAATTGTTAAAAATATTAAAGAAACTACAAGAAGCGTTGGTAGATTAACACCTTTAAAACAGGCTGTTTTGTATAAGAAAAGCCCTTTTTCTTCAGGTGTTACACAAACTTCTGCTCAAAAATTATATGAAGGTTATGGCGATGGTGGTTTAATAAGCTACCCACGTACAGATAGTACAAGATTAAGCCAAAATTTCATTAATGCAGCACATAAATATATTGAAAATAAATTTGGAAAAGAATACGTATTAGCTGAAATTAAAGGTTTTAAAGGCGACCAAGATGCCCATGAAGCTATTAGACCAACTGATATAACTCTTTTACCTGAAGAAGCTAAAGCTAAATATGATTTGAATAACTATGACTACCAAATTTATAAGCTCATTTATGAACACACATTACAATGTTTAATGACACCTCCAGTCAGAAAAGCTAAAACCTATACTTTTAAGAAGAATACTTTAGCATTTAAGTGAACTGCTAGTTCAATCGTTTTTGACGGATATTACATTGTTAAAGGTGAAAAAGAAGAAACTACTGATCCTAATTATTCAGAAAATCAAGAAATTGATGTACAAGAATTTAATATTGGAAATCATCAAACTAAACCGCCTGCTAGATACTCAGAAGGTGCATTAATCGAAAAACTTGATGAAATTAAAGTCGGTAGACCTTCAACATTTGCATCGACTGTTAAAATTATTTTGCAGCGTGAATATGTTATTAATGAAAATGGAGCTCTTCACCCAACTGAATTTGGAAAACTTGTTTTAAGTAAGCTGCTATTAGGTTTCCCAGATATTATTAACGAAGGATATACAGCAAAAGTTGAAGAAGAATTAGATATGATTGCTCAAAATAAAATTGCTGTAGAACCTGTTATGACTGATTTTTATAATAAATTTACTTCAAATTATGAAAAGGCCTCTGAAACAGTTGAGCACACATTAATTGAGCCAGAAAAACTTAATGAAAACTGTCCTGATGATAGTGGCGAACTACTTATTCGCAAAAATAGATATGGTGATAAATTTATTGCTTGCAATAACTTCCCAAAATGTAAATATACAAGAAGTTTAGATAATGCAGAGAAACCAAAAAGAAGATTCTTTAAATTTAAAAAGAAGACCTCATAATATTGAGTTTTTCGCAGATTGTAATCACAAAAGCTACAACCTAAAAAATAATAAGGTATATCTATAAAAAAGATGTATCTTTTTATTTTATTGAATATAAACAAAATAAAAACACACACACATTAAATCTAATCTAATATGTGTGCGTTTGTAATTACAATGTAGCTCCTTAGTTAAAGTAGATTTGAAATCATCGTTATAAATCTAATTTAAATACTTCTTCGCCGTTGCTATTAGTTGTTTTTTCTCAAATTGTATCGAAGTAGAATACCAAGTTCTTAAATACAGCATTTAGTTGTTTGTAGATTAATGGGTATCTATTCTTGTCGACTCAATCTAAACGGTCAAAGTGACTGTGTCAAATATCACCAGCAATAAGAACGTCATCTAATTTCACACCTTCTGGTAAATCATAAAGTGTTAATTCTGAACCATTTTTGTGCACTGGTACTAAATTGACATGATCGCCATTTTTAGTTACTCATGCTTTAGGATCGTTTGTTTGAGCATAACCATCGTAGGCTCCTTCTTTTGAATAAACGTTGAAGTTTGTTGATTCGATGTATGCAATAGGTAATTTAGCAACCAAATAGAATGGTGCGTGATCTGATCAATCGCCCGTTTCACCTGCTTTAAAGTCTTCTTTGTAGAATTGTGGGTGGATTTCTAAAATACCATCATAATTCTTTTCAGCTCTAGCGATAGTTGTTGATAATGCATTTAATTGATCTCTAATGCGTGTTGAAGTGTTACCTGCAGTAGGAGTATTAGGCGAGTGTACATAAAGTTTATCACCACCAGCAACAGTATCTAAGTTAATCATACCTACACTCTTTGCTAATAATTCATTAGTTTCTTTACCTGTTGATGTGTCAGGAGTTGGTGTTAAGAATTGATGTACAAAAGCATTTGTACCAAGAACACCAACTTCTTCAGCATCTGCAAAAATAATGTGTAATCTTACACCTAATTTCTTTCTATTTTCAGCTTTTGAGTAGTGTTGTAATAATGATAAGTTTGTAGCAACACCTGTACCATTATCGGTTGCACCTCAAGAATTTTTCTTGTGTCCTTCGCCAAGCATAATTGTTGAATCGTAGTGTGAAACAATTCAGAAATCTTTTACATCTTCAGGTTTAATGCCTTCTACACCTGGCTCAATTGTTACGATAAGGTTTTGACCTACGTTGTTGAATGAGTAAACTCCGTTTGCTCTATCTGGACCTCTTCATAAGAAACCTTGTGTTACAACGCCTTGTGTTTTTAATAATGGTGTAAGAGTTTCTTTAACACTATTTAAGTAGTAAATTCCTCTTTCACTAGCTTTTGAACCTCTGGTTTTCACATATGTGGTACCATTTTTTGGAGTTGCTTCATAAAAGGTAATGTCTTTACCTTCTGTATTTTTTTCTGTTTTTTTAGTTACTTCAGCTTGACCTGGATACATAATTTGTGTATCTTTGTTGGCATAGCCCATACCAGTAATTTCATTTTTTAGTCATAAGTATGCGTGGAAACTACCGTAGTTTGCAACATCTGGATTAACTTTTTCACTTAATGGGTGGAGTGGTTGAAGTTGACTTTGTTCAAAACTATCACCAGTAATATCTTTTATACCTGTATTATCTTCTTTAACATTTTTGAAGTTACTAATATTGCCAGCCCATCTGCCTTGAACGGATGTTAAGTATTTTCTAAAGTTTTTAGTTGTTTCCATCTTTTCGACATTTTCTGTTTTAGTGCATCCCGCAGAAATCGCTACAGCAGGAACTATTGATACTATTGGAGCAAGCAATAAAAAACCTTTTTTAAATCTCATATATACCTCTTATACTTTCAGAAATAAACGAAAAATATATCTATTTCTAACTAAATTTTCTCAAATATTAAATATAGTTATTATATAAAGGTGTAAATGTGAATTTTTCCACATTTATTTTTTAGCCAAAAATTAATAAAAATCGAGCCGTTTTATGTGTTTTTATTAACTAAAATTTTATAATCACTCACTAGATATACTGGGAATTATTGTTCTTTTTAATTATTTTATATTGCTTTTAATTTACTAAAATGACTATAAAACAGAATTTTTGAATAAAAAGGATAGGCAATTACCCTATCAATTTGCTAGATTTAATACAGACTACAATCTTGGGTTAACGCCCTATGATGTTAATTTTTAGTGCCTTGGTCTAACTTGTAAAAAAGATATATCTTTACTTTGAATGTAGATTTTGAAATCACAATCAGAGGAAAGCCTCATAAAATAGAGGTTTTTTTCTAAAAAGTTTATTTTGTAGTCTTTTTAGGTAAAAACTTTTTAATAAATAAAATACAAAGCAAAAATTTAATTCTTTTGGCATCCAGCAAAATACCCTTTTATATTAATTTAATTAATATAATGTAAAATATATATTATGAATTTATTTAAGTCGACTGAAATGAGAATGGCTGAAAGAGCCCTTAAAAAAATAAACCAATTTGAACCATTAATTTCAAAACTAACAGACGAAGAGTTAAAAAATAAAACAAACCAATTTAGAGTTAGATTGCAAAATGGTGAAGCGTTGCAAAGTATTAGAGCAGAAGCTTTTGCTGTTTGTAGAGAAGCCACAAAAAGAGTTTTAGGTAAAAGACCTTATGATGTCCAAATGCTTGGTGGTGTTTTATTAGACTTAAGCAGTATTGCTGAAATGAAAACTGGTGAAGGTAAAACTATAACTTCTATTGCACCTGTGTATTTGAATGCTTTAAGTGGAAAAGGTGCCATCGTTTCAACTGTTAATGAATATTTAACTGAACGTGATGCACATGAAATGGGACAAGTTTTTAACTTCCTTGGTTTGTCTGTTGGTATAAATAAGGCACAAATGGATCCAGATTTAAAAAGACAAGCTTACGCTTGCGATATTACTTATTCTGTTCACTCTGAATTAGGTTTTGACTATCTTAGAGATAATATGGTTTCTAAACTTGAAGAAAAAGTGCAAAGAGGTTTACATTTTTGTCTAATTGATGAGGCTGACTCTATCTTAATTGATGAAGCTAAAACTCCTTTAATTATCTCAGGTGGTGAAGGGGAAGATACTAATACATATTTAGCGGCTGATCAATTTGTTAGAATTTTAGATTCTCACGATTATGAAATCGATGAAGAATCAAAAGCTATTTCATTGACTTATAATGGCGTGCAAAAAGCTAATAAATTTTTCCATTTTGATAACTTATATGACATTAAAAACTCTGAAGTTGTTCATAGAATTCAAAATGCCTTAAGAGCTCATAAAGTTATGAAAATAAACGTTGAATATATTGTTCGAGATAATAAAATTGAACTAGTTGATGCATTTACCGGACGTATAATGGAAGGCAGATCTTATTCGGAAGGTTTGCAACAAGCAATTCAGGCTAAAGAAATGGTTGAAGTTGAACCTGAAACAAAAACTCAAGCAACAATTACCTATCAAAACTTTTTCCGTATGTTTGATAAGCTTTGTGGTATGACAGGTACTGCTAAAACTGAGGAGCAAGAATTCATAGATATTTATAATATGCGTGTTAATGTTGTTCCTACAAATAAACCTGTAATTAGGGATGATCAGCCAGATGCTATCTTTGCATCGTATGAAGCTAAATGGCTAGCTGTTGTTGAAAAAATCAAAGAATTATATGCTAAAGGGCAACCTGTTTTAGTTGGTACAGCACAAATTGAAGATTCAGAAATCGTGCACCACTTATTAGTGCAAGCTGAAATACCTCATACAGTGTTGAATGCTAAACAAAATGCTTCAGAAGCTGAAATTATTTCAAGAGCAGGTCAAGTTAAATCTGTAACAATTGCAACTAATATGGCTGGCCGTGGTACTGATATTAAGCCTTCAAAAGAAGCTTTAGAGTTAGGTGGTCTTTACGTTTTGGGAACAGATAAGGCTGAAAGTAGAAGAATTGACAACCAACTTCGTGGTCGTAGCGGCCGTCAAGGCGATCCTGGTATTAGTAAGTTCTATATTTCAATTGACGATCAACTGATGCAACGTTTTTCAAATTATGAAGAATTTAAAAGTCAATTTGCAAATGAAGGAAATAAAGAAATTACTACGAGATCTCTTACTCGAGGTTTTAATCAAGCTCAAAAGAAAATTGAGGGCTTTAACTACGATAGTAGAAAAAGTGTTTTACATTATGATGATGTCATTCGCCAGCAAAGAGACCTATTTTATGCTCAAAGAGACTTAATTCTAGTAAATAATGATATTTCATACATTATTAAAAGAATGCTTAAAAATGCTGCTTCAAATGTAGTTAATATGCCTCGTTTCAAAGACAAAGGGAACACCTTTAAGTATGCTGATTTTGTTGAATATGTTAATACAGAAATATTAAGTCGTTTTGTTAAAACTAAATTAGATTTATCAATCGTTTCAGAAGTACATGACAATGAAATTGAAGCATTCTTGCAAGATTTCTTTGTTGAATGCTTTGATAAATGGAGACAATCAGCATTAGATAATACTCACGAAGATTTTGCTTATGTAAGATGGTATGAAAAGAATATTGTCTTAGAAATTATTGATACTTATTGACAAGCTCATATTGATACAATGGATAAATTACGCTCACATACTAATTTAGTTCAATATGCTCAAAAGAATCCATATCAAGTGTATACTCAAGAAGGCTCTAAAAAGTTTGAAGAAATGCTAAGAAATATAGCATATGATGTAACTGAAAAAATCTTCTCAGATAGACTAGGTTATGCGTCTTTAATTTCTAATGAAATAAAAGCAGACCCAATTTTCCAACAAATTATTAATACTGTTTATTTAACGCAAAATACAAAAGAAGAACAAGAAGAGTTTCTACTTAAAATGTATAACACAGTTAAAGAGCAAATTTTTCAAGCTGATTCAGTAAAAAACACTTTAAGTGATGAAATGAAAAAAGCTGATTAATTTTTGAAAAATACTATAAAACAAACGTATAAATAAAAAGCACAGTACTTAAAAAAGTGTTGTGCTTTTTAAATTATTTAAAAACAAATCATACAGGAACGGCTATCATTAAAGATTTATCTTTTAAGCTTATTTTTTCTTTTTTGTTTTGTAATACAACTATAGTTGAAAATGTGATTATTCTTATAATGTAATATGAAACTGCTTGAATAGGCATTCACAAGATAAATGAAAAAGGCATTATTGAATAACGTTCTATTAAAAAGTGAGGCATTAAGAAGTGTAATAAATAATAGATAAACATAAGTGCGCTAAATGATAGTACAAAAATCATACTTATCATGTTATATGAATTATTGAATTTTGCACTATTGTATTTCGAACAAGAACATTTAACAAGTATTGTCAAATTATAGAATAGATATAATAGAGATAAACTTAAGTAAGGTCATAAAAACAACCATGAACGTGTTAAACTTGGAACTCTCATCGTTAAAGCAAATGCTAACCAAATTAAGTAATTTATTTTGTTAAAAATATTTAAAGAATCAATAACATAATTGTTAAACTTTGAGTTTTGAATGTTACCTGTTAATAAGCTAATTTTGTTATCGTTTATTGATAGTTTATCATATGCAAATAATGCAACTATAATAATGTTGGAAATAATGATTGTAAATAATATTCAGTCGTATCTTATAAATTTAAAATCAATATCATTAATCGTTGAATAAAGTTGTGTTGAAAAACAAACTATAAAAGCAAGAATATTAATTAAATATATAACTATTGATGAAATTAATGTTTTTTTAATTGTTGAATTTTTATCTTGTTTATACAGATCTCAAAATTTAAAAATATTAATCATATTTTACACCTCTCAATTCTTTGCCATAATCTACTCCGCTTATGTATTCTCCTTTATATGAAAAGTATTTTCTTGGTTTTATTATTTCTTTTTTCTTATCGATATTTATTCTGATTGCTCATGTTCAATCTAATGCTTTTGTTGAAACAACAACTTGGGAATGATTATTTCAACCATAATGGCAAAGATATTTACCTCCGCCATTAGCTTTAAAATAGCCATATACGACAACTGAATGTCCAATTTTTTCATTTTTTGTGGGGTCTGCTAATATACTTGAATAAATCATATAAGGAGCACCCTCATTAATATATTTCCATGGACCGATTGAACCTCACAATTTTCAACCCATTGAATAGTTTGGTGTAAATGTTTTATTCTTATTTACTTTTGAATCTAGAAATTTTGATATGGTTTTTGACATATGGCTTGCGGGTGTTGCAATTCACTCATTACCATATATTTTATAGAGATCTTCAACCAATAAATCATTAACTCTTGGGATCATTGGAGCTCCCAAGTATCCAAAAACATTCTTTTCTGGAGATAAACTTGGTAAAGAGACATATTTTTCAATTTCTTTTTCAGAAAAATAACCTGCAGATCTAAAAAACTCATTATATTGTATTAACATTGCAGCAGCTACATAATGACATAAACCTTGTTTACTGTCGTTTCCTTCGATTGATGCTACACTTGCGTGTCCAAATCCAGTTTTTAATAATTTGAATCATCAAGAATAAGGGACTTCGACATCTGCATAAATTATATTATTTTGTGGTTCTGTGCTATTCGCTGGTTGAGCTTTATAAAATGAGAAACCACCAGGATTCTTATTTTGTTGATAAAAACTATCATCAAAAGAAAGTTTTAATAAATCAAAAACAGGTAATTGATTTAGTTTTCTCTTATCTTTGAACAATGCAATTTTATCTGCAGAAATCGTAACATGTTTGTTTCCAAATGCTTCGATAACTAATTCGTCATTATCATCTAAATCCACCAAAACGAATCCAATTGGATTAAACTCGATATATAAGCATAATTTATTTCTACTATCTATGCAGTAAAAATAGTTTTTAATTTTATAATCATTTTTACCAATTTGCTTTATTGACTTTAAAGCTTGACTTAACAGTATGTCTACATTATTAATTTCATATTTTTGAACTATATTGTTGTTAACTTCTTGTTGCAAAAACATAAAAACCTCCAATTATTTTTTACCCATTTTAATTATATTAAAATATATAACTGACAGGTATATTACAACATAATATATGAAATAATTACCTATTTTATAGCACTATTCGTGAATTAGTATTTAATTAGTGAAAATTCTATTATAATATTTATGAGTCGACATTGAGGTTAAAGCTTTAATACAAAACAGCCGTTTAATGGCTGTTTTTATTGCTTTTTTTAATAGCCGTATAATTAGTTTTAGCTATTCTTATGTTAAAATAAAAATGTATATATAGAAAGGAAATATGGGAGAACTAGACAAAAAAGACAAAAAAGTAACTGTTTGACACGTTACTCCAAAAGATGAACAATGACAAGTTAAGGGTGCTGGTGCTTTAAAAGCTACAAAACTTTTTAAAACCCAAAAAGAAGCCATTGAATTTGCTAATGATTTAACAAAAAGAAATGGTGGTTCTGTATTAATTCACCGTACGACTGGTCAAGTTAGAGCAAGCATTAATAATAAACCTAAAAAATAATTTAATCTCCAATAAGGAGATTTTATTTCACTGTTTTATAGTGGTATCTGTCAATTTATGATTATATTAAATAAAAACATCCAGATTAGGATGTTTGTGATTTAGTTTCATTTTTTCTTGAAATTAATTCATTAAGAGTTAGGAATTTATAAATGTTTTGTAAAATTGCATTAACCATTTTATAAAGGTTGTTTTCATCTTCAAAATATGTCTTTGTAATTTCAACTGCTTCATTTATAACAACTTTTGGAGCTATAGAAAACAATTCATGAGTTGCATTAATTAAAATAGCTCTAATTAATGGCGATACTTTGGTTCATTCGTAGTTAGTTTTAAAAAATGAGATAATAACACTTTTATAGTATTTGTAGTTTAAAGTAATTTGTTCAAGTTGCTTAATTTCTTCGCTTGATAATTTTTTATTTTGCTCAAAAATTTTATTAATATCAATATCTTCATTCATTAGTTCATATCTATAAATAACATTTATAATGTTAATTCTGAATTGTCTTCTAGTTATTTTCATAAATTTTATTATATATTAATATGAGACTTTATTTCTATTATTTATATGTTTTTCCAATACATAATTGATTATGCTATACAAGCTACCTAAAATTAATGTATAAAACGGAATGTTAAACATACTTTTAATAACAATAGGAACAAAATATAATAAATATCTTTCTTTTAAAATATATGTTTTTTTGTTGATGTATGAAAGGTATTTCACGAATATAATAGGCCCAAAAATTCATTTGTAAATTGAAATGATTAATGTTATTAAACCAAGAATCAGTAAGTAGTCTAATAATTTTTCGTTTTTGCCTTTTACATAGGAAATTACGACAAAAATAATTGCAATCAACATTGCTAAAAGATAGAATGAAAGTCCTAAAACAACCATGATTCATGGGATTGATTCTCAATAAGCTATGTTGCTTTTACTCATTTTCACGCCGATAGCGATATGACCTGTTTCGGTTCTTGTAACATATTTAGCAAAAACAAAAGTCATGATAGTTGCACTGGCGATAATAACAATAATAGGTAAAATAATCTTAAATATTTTGCTTGATTTAAATAAGGCAAAATATCAAGCACTAATGAATGCAATTATTGGTGGCCAGATTGCATATAAGTAGTATCATGTGCCTATATTTCCCAAAATTAATAAGCTCAATGTATCGGCTATAAGAGCTAATAATGCTCCCTTAAATGGGCCTAACAAGATTCCAAAAAGTATGTAAAAAACTATTTCTGCACTTGTGAAATTACTTAATCCAGTTAATTTTAAAATTGATGATACAATTGTGAAAAGTGCTATCAATAAGCCGGAAATAGCTAAATCTATAACTGAAAATTTAAACGGATGTTTAAATATTGATCTTATTCTTTGAACTAATGATGTTTTAGTTTCGACGACATTTTCATTATTCAGATAATTTTTTGAAGCATCATTTATTTTATTTAATTTAAGTTTCTTTTTCATAATAATATGTATGTATTATATTGTAGATTTAATATATTGTAATAATATTATTATATGAAGAATAAATTAGAATTTGGTACAGCCGGAATTAGAGGAAAAGTTGGTTTCGGCGAAGATAAATTGAATTATGCCCATGTGCAAAGAATTGTTCATGGTTTTGCTAAATATCTTATAAATAAGTTCCCTGATGAAAATATTAGAGTAGTAATAGGAAGAGACAATAGAATTAAATCTTTTGGTTTTTCAGTATGCTGTGCAAGAATTTTAAATTCATACGGAATTGAAGTTATTTATTCTAAGGATATTAGTCCGACTCCTTTTGTTAGTTTTTGTATTCTTGAATATAAAGCACACGGAGGGATCAATATAACTGCAAGCCATAATCCTAAAGAATACAATGGTATTAAACTTTACAACAATATGGCTAGTCAATGCTTACCGGAAGAAATTAAAGAAATTTCATCATATTTCAATGAATATGATTCTAGCTTAGAAAAATACAATTATTCAATGAAATTAAGTAAATCTAATTGTGAAAATTTAACCTATATTTCTAAAGAAGTCAAGAATAAATATTTAGATGAAGTAGCTAAAGTTGGTGGTATCGTTGACATTAAAAATGTTAAATTGTCATATTCACCTTTACACGGAACTGGCAATAAATTTGTTCCAGAATTATTAGAAAAAATTGGTTTCAATATTAACGAAAATATCAACCAAACAGCCTTTTTTGTAAAAGAGCAAATGATTCAAACACCACATTTTACAAATGTTAATTATCCTAATCCTGAAAAGAAGGATGCTTTTGACTTATTGATAAAATTAGGTAAAAAAACTGATTCTGATATTTTATTGATGACTGACCCAGATAGTGATAGAGTTGGTTTAGCTGTTAAGTATAATAACACATATAAATTGTTGAACGGGAATGAAACTGCTACAATAATTTTTAACTATTTATTAGAGCAAAATAAAAGTAATGATTTCTCAAACCAATATTTAATTTATTCATTTGTTTCATCTAATATTCCCGCTATTCTTGCTGAAAAAAATAAAATTAATACTCATATAGTTCCAACTGGATTTAAATGAATAGGAATGCTGATAAATAAATTTGAAGCAGAAAATCAAAGATGCTTTTTAGCGTTTGAAGAAAGTTATGGCTCATTAATTAACCAAGATTTAGCTAGAGATAAAGATGCTTTGCAGTCTGTTGTTATTCTTGCCAAAATGTCGTCATTTTACAAAAAGCACGGCAAAACTTTGATTGATGTTTTAAATGATATTTATGATGAAGTTGGGTACGTTGCGAGTGAAAATGTTGAAATTACAGTTGACGAAAACACTAATTTAAAAGAGCTACAAGAAAAATTTATGGATTTACCTTTAAATAATAAAGTTATAACAAATTACAATGAAAAAACTGGCTACATGAAAGCAAATATGATTAAAATGGAATTTTCTGACGATCATTCTTGATTAGCTTTAAGGCCTTCAGGGACTGAACCAAAAATTAAGTTTTATGTTTTTGCTTTTGATAAAAATCAAGAGTTAGCTAATAAAAAACTTTTAAAATTTAAAGAAATAATTTGGTCAATCTTACAAAAATAATTAACATTAAGCAGGCATAGTCCTGCTTTTATTTTAATCCAACTCTGATTTATATTTATGTAGAAATATAAGATAAATAAAAGCACATCAATGATGTGCGTTATAACTAATTGAACTGTTTTACAGATGTTTTAAATGTTCCAATTCTTAAAGAAGTTTTTCAAGCATAAGCTAATCCAATTGGTAATCCTGGAGCTAGTATAAAAATAACAATATTAAGAATTATTTTTATTGCAAGATTATCCCCTTTGTAAAACATTGGAAATCTAAAGTTTAAGAATGGATAAATTACGATGTCATACTTAACGTAATCATCATAATTTATGTCTCTTCCATTAATTGTTACAAGGATTTTTTCACCTATAAAAAAGGTAATTAAGCCAAATGTAAAGTATCCTAAAATCATTAAGCTTGACATTAAAATTTGCGAGTGTTTTAATGTAATATTTTTTCTCAAAAAGATTAAAACTATAAAACCTAATATTGGATTAATTGCGTGCATAAAGAAACTTGGAATTGCTAAATCTAAACGGTTTCAAACACCTTTTTTAATAGAACTTGGTAATACTAATGTTCAGTAAACCAAGAATGTAATTGTAATAAAAACAATTGTAGAAAAGAATCAAGCTTGTTGTTTTTGATTATCTTTCTTAAATGGAAAAACTATTAAAGTTATAGCAAGTATGAAATTACTGATTTCTGTAAATGTGAGTGTTTTACGCCACATCAAGCCTAATGCACTAGGATATACTCACTCTCCTTTTGAAATTTCATAATTTATTTGACTTGCATACATGCTATCATTTGATTTATCAATGAAATCCGCCAAGGCATAATTAAAATAGTTAATTAGAATACAAATATCAATTAAGATTAAGGCAAGGCCAAATATAAATGATAATTTATATCCTAATTTTCAATTTAAAAATGTCTGTTTAAAATTTGATTTTTTAACTTCTGAATTCATATCATAATAATACTAAAAAGTTGTATTTTAACGAGCATTAAACATTAAAAAAACCGACTAAGTCGGTTACAATAATCCTTTATATAACTTTTTATAAATAACTCTTGCAATCATAACTAAAGTTATATATAAAGTTACAAGTGAAATTAATAAGATAAAGAAATATGGATTTAAGGCTTTAATTTTCAATGCTGTATTAAGGCCAGGAATATAAGGGCTAGCTGTTACTAATGCTATTCCTAATAATGAGAATGTGAACAGAGGCCATGTTGGTCTTGATTGAATGAATGGAATTTTTTCTGTTCTTATAAAGTGAATTACTAAACTTTGAGTTCACATTGATATTATGAACCAGCCTGTTTGGAATAAAGCAATAAACTCAGGATCACTTGGATTAAGGCTTGGATAAAGTTTTGGAATGAATAAAAATCTTAAAATAATAAACGAAATAATATCAACAATTGAGCTTGTAGGACCAAACCAAAGCATAAATTTTAATATACTTTTAGTGTTTCATTGTCTTGGTTTCAATAAGAATTTCTTATCAACACTATCTCAAGGGATAGCTCCACAGGCTATATCATAAATAAGATTTAAGAAAAGAACTTGGGCAGCTGCGAGTGGCACGAATGGAAGCAATGAAGCAGCTAAAATCATACTTAAGATATTACCGAAGTTACTACTTACAGTCATCTTAATGTATTTATTCATATTTGCATATGTTTTTCGGCCTTCAATAATTCCGGTTGCTAAAACATTAAGATCTTTTTCTAAAAGAATTATATTTGCACTTTCTTTTGCAATATCAACTGCGGTGTCAACTGAAATAGATACATCTGCAGCCTTCATAGCTGGAGCATCATTAATACCATCGCCCATATAGCCAACTACATGTTTGTTTTTTCTTAAAGCAGTTATAATTCTGGCTTTTTGGTCAGGGCTTAATTTTGCAAAAATATTATATTCTTCAACAATTTTGCCTAATTCGTCATCTGAAACTTCAAGCAGTTCTTTGCCAATAATAATTTTTTCAGCAGGTATACCAACTTTTTGGCAGATAGCTTTAGTAACTCTTGCGTTATCTCCGGTTAAAATTTTGACATCAACACCATGATCATAGAGGTTTTTGATTGCACTCTTGGTAGATTCTTTTGGCGGATCTAGGAAGGCTAGATACCCGATTAATGTCATTTCGTTTTCATCAGCTACACCAAATTTTCCAACTGAACTTGGATTACTTTTACGAGCTACACCAATTACACGCATACCCTGGTCATTTAATTCATCAACTTGTTTAAGAACTTTTTTCACTAAATATTCATCAAGAGGCACAACTTCATTATTTAATTCAATTTGATTACATACAGAGAGCATTTCTTCAACTGCACCTTTTGTAATCATTTCTAACTTGTTACCCTTAGACTTATCTTTTACTAAAACGCTCATTCTCTTTCTGTTGAAGTCAAATGGAATTTCATCTACTTTTTCGTAAATGACTTCTAAACTGCGTAATTCGTCGTGAATGTCGCTAAGTTCTTCAGTTTTTTCAATGATAGATAAATCTAAAAGATTTTTAAGTCCAGTTTGGTAATAACTGTTTAGAAAACCATATCTCAATACTCTAGTATTTTCGTGTCCTAAAACATCAAGGTGCTTTTCTAAAACTACTTGATCTAACGTTAATGTCCCTGTTTTGTCTGTACAGAAAACATCCATAGCTCCAAAGTTTTGAATTGAGTTTAAGCTTTTAACAATAGTTTTCTTTTTTGACATTGAAACAGCACCTTTGGCTAAAGTACTTGTTACAATCATCGGCAACATTTCAGGTGTTAAACCTATTGCGATAGAAATTGCAAACATTAAAGCCTCTAATCATTGAGCACCTTGATTATCAGGTTTATTTATTCAGATTTTGATACCTAATATTAAAAAAACAATAGGCACAACCGTAACCATTATTTTCAGTAATAAGGTTGAAATTGAACGAATACCTTTTTCAAAATTAGTTTTTACCGGTTTTTCATTAATTTTTTGTGCTACTTGGCCTAAATATGTTCTATCACCAGTGACAATTACTAATGCTCTGGCACTTCCTGAAATAATATTTGAACCCATAAAGGCTAAATTATGTCTATCGGTAATATTTTGATAATCATGACCTTCAATTAAATCAGGAAATTTTTCAATTGACTCACTTTCACCTGTTAAAGATGATTGCGAAACGAATAAGTCTTTTGCACTTAAAATTTTTACATCAGCCGGAATAATATCGCCGGCTGCTAAAATGATAATATCCCCAACAACTACTTGATCAAGCGGAATTTCGTAGTGAATCCCGTTTCTTTCTACCTTCGTAGTTGTCTGGATCATATTTACTAATTTAGCTGCAGATGAGCTACTTCGGGTATTTTCTACAATATTTAGAACACCACTTATAAGTACCATTAATAAGATAATTATCATTGTTGCTGGTTGTGCTTTTGAACCTTCTTTAAGGGGCAAAATTATGTCAGTTACCATTGAAATTAAAGATAGAACAAGCAAAATAATTGAAAATGGATTAAAAAAGGCTTCTACGATTCTTTTTCAAATACTGTTTTTACTTTTTTTACTTAAAACATTTTTACCGTGCTCAACTCTATTTTTTTCAATTTGTTCTTCATCTAAAATACCTTGAGCAGAAGTTGAATATCTTTGAAATAAGTCTTCATTGTTTATTTGGGAAGCTGAAACTAAGTTAAATTTAGCATTTTCATTTTGCTCATTTATGAATTTCTTTGACTTTTGTTTACTTATCATAAGACCTCCCATTATTAATATTTATATTATAAATTACATTTATAAATATAAAATAATTTACATAGCTTATATATTCCTTAGACAGATTATTTAAAAATATATAGGATTTTGCGATAATTTAACTAATAAATTAAAGGAGATAAGATGTCAAATTTTGAAGAATTAAAAACTAAACTAAAAAAATATATGTCAATTGAAGCTATGTCTAGATATGAAGAACCTGTCGTAGAAGAATTAAAAAAGAATACTAAATCTGATAATTTAGAATTTTTAAGAGATGGATTTGGTTCATTGATTATTAAAAATAAACCTGCTTTAGCTAATGCACCAAAAATTATGATAGCTGCTCATATGGATGAAGTTGGGTACCTAGTTAGAAGTATAGAAGAAAACGGTAATTTATTAGTTTCAACTGTTGGTGGCGTTTGACCAGTTGCAGTTATTGGAACAAAAGCAAAAGTTGTTATGAATAGACTAAACAAGGTAATTTATGGTATTTTTGGACACACATCAATTCATATTTTAGAAGCTGATAAAAGAACAAAAGCACCTACAGAAAAAGAATTATTTGTAGACTGTGGTTTTATGTCTAAAAAAGAAGCTGAAGAATTTGGAATTGAAGTAGGTGACAGAATTTATATGTCAGGCGAATATCTTGAAATGCCAAATAATTTAATAGCTGGTAAAGCTATGGATAACCGTGCTGGTGTAACAATTATTGATATGCTTGCAAATAAAATTAAAGACTTACAACTTCCAAACGAAACATTTATAGTTGGAACAGTGCAAGAAGAAGTTGGAACTAGGGGTGCTAAAACTAGTGTTGGATTAATTAATCCTGATGTTGCTTTTGCAATTGATACAGGAGCATCGCACGATACAACCGGATGTATTAAAGGTACACCAGTTTTAGGCAAAGGTGTAGCTTTATTAATTCAAGATAGAGCTGTTATAACGGATCCAAAATTAGTTGAAATTTTGACTGATATAGCTACAAAACACAATATTCCGGCATATAAATATATTGCTGAAGGCGGTGGGACAGATGGTGCAGAATTGCAATATGGTCTTGGAGGTGTTCCAACTATAACATTAAGCTTACCACAAAGATATTTACATTCACCTATTGGGGTTTGTTCATTAGTAGACTTACAAGCTGCTTTAGATTTAATTTTTGAATTTGTTAAAGCTTTTGATAGCAATATGCTTGCAAAATTAAAAAGACAATAATACTATTTTATCTATTAAACAGGCGTTTTAGTAAAATGTCTGTTTTTTTAAATAAAAAAATGTACAGGTGTGCATTAATTAAGATTTTTATTGTGTTTATAGGCGTAATCTCATAAATTTGTTACATAAGTTTCAAAGTTATATGTTTCTCCATTTATATACACTTCATCGCAATACGAAATTAGTGAATAAAAACTTATTAAACCTATTGGATTATTTGTTGTTTTAATATCTTTTTTAAATGGATTTAATGAAATAGATAAATCTGATTTATTAATTTTGAAAACTACTTTTGATGCGTTTTCTAAAATATTTTGATTTAAATTTGGATTCTCCTTATTTTCCTTTAAAAAAGATTTATTTGAATTTTCTTCTTTTCATTTTTTTATGAATTTATTTAATAAAACATATTTAGAAAAGCTGAAGGAAATAATAATTAAAGCAATAATTGAAATTAATAAAATTAAAAACTCAGCGAAGGTTTTAATAACATAAGTATTATCAAAAATACTTTTTGATGCCGCCATAAACGTTTTAATTTCATTTGTAGTTGTTAATAAAATTATGTTTGTTATGGTAAAAAATAAACTAATTATAATTCATACAATTGAAGATATTAAAGAACCCAATCAAAGAGCTGAAAGTATTTTATTTTTCTTATCTAAACATTCAAAATACGCATCATTAATTTTTATATCCTGATCAATATAATATTTTCTAGTCAAATTTGCTTCGTGAAATATAAGCTTATTGATGGAAGATATAAACATTCAAATTAGGAACCCAATTAAAACAGCTGGCAAAACTAAAGCTGTAAAAATTCAAGAATAATTTCAAGAAAACGATGTAAAACTCATTTTTATACTCCCTTAAGGAAAATTTAATTTAATGTATTAACTATATTTTATTAAAAATAATGTAAGATTGCACTAACTTATAATGCATTTAATACATAAGTATATAATTTAATTATGTTTTTATTAAAAGATAGAAAAAAAGAAATTGAAAACTCATTAGCAGAGAGATTTGCTAATAGACCAATTAAATATTTAAGTATTATTTTTAACCCAGAAAGTGAAATTCCTTACGATCCTGAACATAAATATAAATATTATTTAACTAGAATTTTCAGGGATTTTTATGCTATTTTAGTAGCATTTATTATACTTTTTAGCTTTATAAATTTTTACCTACAACGCAATTTTAGTGAGATAAATAGTAAAGCTGTTAAAACATTTGAATTATTTACATTTATTTTCTTAATTTTTGACATGATTATTCATATCGCGACTTATCCAGCCAGAGATACTGGACACGATAAAATATCAAGATCTATATTTTCGTATTTTTTGACAGGTGGATTTTGAATATCTGTAATTACAATTTTGCCATCATTATATGTAATTAATTTATTTTTTGGAACGGATTATAAAATTTTAGAAGCTTTCAAAGCTTTCAAATTCTTAAGAATTTTAAGATTAATTATGCTTTTAAATATGTTTCCTGCATTTGCAAGCATGTCAAAAGCATTCAAAAACGACAGAGCAATCTTATTTAACATAATTTTATTCGTCGTTTTATTATTATTCTTATTTAGTTTAACAGTTTGATATACAGAAAGTCAATGAGTAATACAACAAGCTAAGGATTTATATATTAAAGAATATAAAGAATTAAATCCCGGCAAAGAAGTAGATTTTGCAGACTTCGCAAAAAGAAGTTCATATTGAATAGATAAGTGATATTCAACAAATCCCGCTGGTTCTTCTACAATAAGAAGTTTTAGCGAAGCATTATACTTTAGTGCTATAACTTTAACAACAATTGGTTATGGAGATTTTACTCCAAAGAGTCCATTTTCAAGAATGATAGTACCTGTTATTTCAATTGTTGGAATTGCCATAATTGCAATTCCTGGTGGTGTTATTTCGGCTACTTTAATCACTTCGTTAAAAGAAACGAAACCAACTAAGAAAGTTGAAAATGAGCAGTCTAAAAATGATGAAAAAGTTCAAGAAGAAGCAGATACTGAACGTGCTAAATTAATTCTCAAAGAGAAAAAAGAAATTTTAGCAATGTTAGATAAAGAAATAGAAAAAATTGCAACAAAAATTATTGAAAACAGAGAAAATAATAATTAGGATTAAGATTAATTACTGAGTTGGCCAATGGCCAATTTTTTTATTTGTTTGATTGTGTATAGTGTATTCACAAAATTATTTTAAATTTTTAATTCTATTTTATACCATTATTGGTAAATTGCTAGGGTATTTTATAAAACACTTTAAACAGTTTTATATTGTTATAATTTAAATAATATTTAAATTAATATATATAACTTTAATGGAGAATTATGAAAATCAAACTTAAACCATTACTTATAACGGGTGGAATATTACTTGTTGCGACCGTTTCATTATCTGTTGGTCTTACATTTATTCCTGTAGGTGATAAAAAAATAGAACATTCATCAAATACTAAAAACGATGATTCCGCTAGCTCAAACGATTCAGGAATTCCATCACTTCCTGGATCAAATAACATTAATGAAAAAACTAAAGAAGAAACCATTGAATTAGATGATAGAAGCAAAAGCTCTGACATAATTTTAGCCAACCAATCAGTTAGATATTTTGCTTTCGGGGATTCAATTGCTGCTGGTTTTGATTCATCGCTTGATAAAGATTATCCAGGTTCATATGATCCAAATACTAAAGTTATTTCTGGTATTTCTTACCCGGTTTATTTAGCTGATTTTATAAGCAAGTTAGGCGAAAATAAGCTTGAATCTTTTCATAATTTTGCAAAAACTAGTTCTACAACTAAAGAGTGAATACAATTATTAACTTACAATGATATTAAAGATAATTTAACAGAAGCTGAGCTAAACAGATTACATAATTTGTTTGGTGATAACTTGGAAGAATTTAGTCAAAAAACAATTCAAGAATTATCAAATGCCAACTTAATTACTATTAATTTAGGTGCGAACGATTTATTTGATTTATTACTTGAAAACATAAATAACATTCCAATTTTTGACTTAATTAATCAAGCTAGAAATAATAACTTAAACTATGCTCAGCTTGTTAGTTCAATTAGTGATTCAATGTCAAATATTTTTGACGAATTATCTAATAGATTAAGCACGCTAAATATGATAGTTAAAAAGTATGCCAAAACTACTAATATTAATTTCATCGGTTATCCTTTGCCAATGCCTCATATTTTCAAAATTATTGACTCAGCTATTAATGGCGAAAATTCAGGTTCACAACTGATAAATGTTGGTTCAATTTTGCTTGATCTATTAAATAAACAAGTTAAATCTAACGCAATTAACAAACAATTTAATTTTATAAATGCATATGATCAAACTTTCTGAAATAAATACTTAAATTTACTTGTTCCAAATCTTTTTGAGATTCACCCTTCATCTCTTGGTTATAAAAAAATGGCACAAGATATATTTGTTAAATTGATCTTGCCATCAAGAAAATTATCTGTGATGAATGCTAATGGCATTAATTTTGACCAAAAGTACTTTTCTACAGACTTTAACAGTTTTTTACTACAATTTGATGTTAATAATCCAATTGAACAGATAACAAAGATTTTTGATGGATCGATGGATCAATTTACGTTCAAAAAAGATCCAATTTATAATGAATTTGATAAAGCAAGAGAGAATGCTGACAAAAATTATTATGATAGGGTTTTAAACAGAAAAGCCTTATATAAAGTTATTTTAGATAAACTATTTTCCGCTTTATTCAATTCTGAAATTTATAAAACAATTGATGAACACGAAAGATTGAAGAACTTCTTATATGATAATAATTCAGAAAACTTAAACCAAATTAAAAACTGATTTATTGATTCTGGATTCTTGCCTAAAAATTTGCTTCAAATACAGCATGAATATTTTGAAACTGATTGGGATAATGATGGGTTACCTGGTGCACTTAATCCTAATTACTATCATTTATTACAGACTTTCAAACAACAATTTACTAGTGAAACGATGCTAATTAAATTTATCGCATCCTTCTTTAAAATACCGTTTTTTGAAAATAAAAAAGATGAAATTAAGTCAATTTTCTCTGAAATAATTCAAAATGTAATAAATGTTTCCGTAGATGATAAAGCAATTGAGGATATTATTAATTGATTGCCAAGTTTAGGTTTAGAAAACTATATTTCTAAATCTGATTTAGTTTATTTAATTAGAACTATTATAAATAATCAAGAATTAAAAAATGCACTAGGCAGTTTATTGTTAAAAATTATTGATAATTCCGATAAATGTGCTGAAGTCCAAAGTTTTAATGGTTTATGGACAACATTTATAACAGATGTTGAAAACCAAAAAATTATAAAAAATATGGTTCACAATGTCTTGGGTAATTTATTTGAAGATACAAGACTAAAAGAAATTACTTCTAAATTTATTACTAAAATTTTAAAAACTAAAACATTATTTTTAACTGAAATTTCAAATGAAGAGGTTGAAGTTTTATTTGAAAAAATTCTTAATAGCGTTGAGCAAATTGAACAAAATTTCAAATTTATAGACTCTTTAGTAAATGATTTTATATCAGAGTTATCGACAAAACCTTTCGGCCAGCTTGATTTTGCAAAAATTATTGAAAATTCTGAAGCTATTTTTGAAAGTAAGTTTTCTGGCGATCAATTGCCTGAATCAATTCTTAATATTGTAAAAATTTTAGTTTCATCTGGTGTTATCGAGCATTCTGAAACAATTGCAAAAATACTCTCAAACGTTATTGTTTATTATAAAAATAATGGTGATTTAGCTCATATTTTAGCTAATAAATTAACTTCTTTAAGTCCTTCTATTTTAGAATTTATTTCTATTGCTGAACTTGAATCATTAATTGATAAAACGTTTTCAACCCCTGAAACATACATCTTAATTAATAATTTATTAAATCATTTATTGAATGTAGATAAAACTGAAATTTTAAATGTATCTTCAATAGACGAATTGATTGCATTATTATTCAAAGATATAACTAATTCTAAAGTTTCTAATAATTTAATACCTTTGCTTGAAAAAGTATCTACATTTGCAGAAACAAGAAAACTATTTTCAAATGTGATTTCAAAATATGTTCCGAATTTTTCTGAAAGCTTAACAATAGGTTCTATTGTAGAAATCTTAAAACAATTATTCAATAATTATAACTTTAAGTTCGTTATAAATGATTTTCTTCAAAAAGGACTATTTAATGGAAGTTTTAGTTTAAATAACTTTAATATTGAAAATTCATTAAAATTATGATTATCTGATGCAGAAAACAATAATATTTTGGCCGAAAAAATAACGCTTGTTCTAAAGGAAACCACTAAGAATGAAGCTGTTTCTGATTCATTAGCTAAAATTATTTATGATTTAATTCAAAATATTAATCAAAATGTTCTTGAAGGAACGAACAAGGATAAAGTTCTTGCGGTTTTAAGTGGTTCATTATCAAAAATTTCTAATATTGATGAAATTCTAAACGTTTTACAACTTATTATTAAGTTTGCTTTGGATGAACTAGGACAAAATGGATTTATATTTAGCGTTGAAACCTTTAAACAAAATGTATATGCCTTATTTACAGACTTATATAATGATATGGATTCCTTTGACACAAAGTTATTAAATGTAATTAAATTAGTTATAACGACACAAGAAATTAATGAAAACAGCGATCAAATAAGCATCATTGGGAGTAATTTAATTAAGTTAATTTCTAATAATGATGATTATATAAACAAAATCTCAACTTATATTAAAAATCAATTAAACGATATAAATTCATATATTGGTGTAAATGATTTAAACAGTTCGTTAAAGAAAATTTTAAATTCAAGTTCATTCATAAATATTCTAAAAAACTCATTAACTAGTATTTTAAGTGCAAACAATTTAAAAGTATTGACGTCTAATTCACTTGGCGAATTGTTCAGTATCCTTTTAACAGATTTAATTAAAAATGCTGATGCATCAGAAATTATAAATTTCGTTAAAGAAGTTCTTGATTATCCCGAAATTATTACTTTAATCAATAATTTAAAAACTCAAAATAATAATGAAATTTTTAACTCATTAACCGCTGAAGAATGAATAGACTTAGCAAAATCAATTTTAAATAACTCAAAGATTTTAAACATAATAAACTCAGCAATATTAGCTGCAGTTAAAGATGAATCGTTTAAATTTACAGATATATTTAATGTTAATACACTCTTAATTAAGATATTAAAGGATAATACTGTAAACGAGTTATTAAAAGAAAATATCACTACACTTATAAACGAATTAGGTTCTAACGCTAACGTTTTAAAATTATTAACTTCATCAATTTTTTACAGTGTCCCTTACAACAATGAAATATTTAAAAATATTTCCTTAAATGAATTTACTGTACTAATTTCAAAAACATCTAATCATATTGAAAAATTAAATGAAATTTTTGATATTTATTCATTTATTCATATTCTTTTAGAAACTGTAAAAAATAGCGAGAAAACTACTATTGATGTAATTTCTGATATTTCTAAAAAATACTTTAGCGACTTATTCACCGAAGAAAAAATTGAAACTAAGATTCTCGAACTACTGAAAATAATTATCCAAGTTAATAACGAACCCGAAGTTAATGGAGTTCTTAAAAAGCTTATTAGTAATATTTTTGAATACTTGATTCAAAATAATGTATTACAAACTGAGTTAGTTAATTTAGTATATATAAGTACTTCTAATTTTGAAGAAATTATTTCAAAAGATAATTTTATAAATCTTATCAATAAAATTTTCCAAAGTGATAGTTTTACAGCTGTTTTAGATAAAATATTGTCTTCATTATTATCGGTAAATACTAATGATATTCAACCTCTTACACTCAAAAAAGTTGTGGATAAACTTGGTAAAGAATTTATAGAAACAGAAGAATTTAATAAATTTATAGAAACTCTTTTCAACACATCAAAAGATGCTGAATTTAATAATTTCATTTCAAAATTAATTTCTAAAATGTTAAATATAGAAGTTGAAAATATTGGTCTTATTGTTAATTCTGTCGCATCAAATCAAAATACCATTTCAATTCTTAAAAACTTTTTAAATAAAGTTGTTTTTAACGATGAAGTTGAATTATCAAATTTATGGGATGCTGATTTTATAATCAAAAAATGATTTGCAGAAAATGCAAACGATACTGAATTTAAAAATCTTGCAAAGAATTTAATTACTGAAATAATCAAAGATGAAACATTAACGAATAAACTTTCTGAATTTATTTATTCTATTATTAATTCAAAATATCCTCGAGTATTCCAAAATATTGCAAAAGAGCAAGTTGTTTCATTCTTAAATGACTTATTGAAAAACGCTGTTAATATTTACTCAGTTATTGATTCTGAATTTAATATTTTAGATAAATTATTTAATGAATTAGCCACAAATGGATTAAATGTTGACTGAAATGATTTCCAAAACGAGCTATTAATCAGTCTTAAAGACAAGTTTTCTGGAGCTGATTCATTAAATGCAATTCAATCATTAATAAAAGTATTAAATAAAGATCAATTTTTGACAAGAAATAAAGATTTAGTAAAATCATTGCTTTCAAATATCATTAGAGAGTTGACAAATCAAGAATCAATTTTAGATATTATTAATAGTTGATTTAGTAAAACAATCACAAACTTTAATGATTATGTTTCAAAAGAATTATTAAAAGATATTATTCAAAAAACTATTAATTTAGAATCATTAAACTCATTATTTAGTGTTGCTATTGACACAATAATAAGTTTAGAAACTATTGAACATACTGAAACATTAACATATAATGAATTACTAAAATTATTAATCAATAAGCTAAATACTGAAAATCATAATGATTCTGCATATGTTTTATTAACAGGATTTTTAGGTTTAAATGAAGTTAAACAAATAATAGCTAAATTGGTTGAAGTTAATCTTCCTAACTATTCTAATATTCTTAATTTAAGTACTATATCGCATTTGGTTGATTCTGCTATTACAGATGAAAACTTTGCGTTTGTTCTTAAAGACTTTATTGATAAAGCATTATTAAATCAAGAAATTGATGTTAATAATTTTGACTTTGCTGTAATTATTAAAAAATGACTTTCAAACGAAGAAAATAATAAAGTTATAGCTTCTAAACTTGCAGAATTTGTTAAATCCCAAGCAACTGATAATAAAACTGTTGAAATCGCATCCGAAGCCATATATCAATTAATTGTGTCTAATACAACAATATTAAATAATGCTAATAAGCAAAATATTATTGCTTTAATTAGAAATACATTAGTTCAACTTCCTGAATTAGACAAAATTTTACAAATTAATAGCTCAATATTTGAAGTGGTGCTCAAAGAATTATCTACAGAAGGCTTACAAATTAATTTATCACAATTAATAAGTAAATTAAAAGATTTATTTAATGAAAAAATAATTAAAAATGCAGATTTTGACAATATTTTATTGAATATTTTAAAACCTGTTTTATTATCTGGATTAACAACTCAATATGTTGATGATATTAATTTAGTTTTGGCAAATACAATTGATTATGTATTAGCTAATTCTGATCTTAAATCAGAGTTAATTAACTTTATTTATGCAAAAGTTAATAAATTGGAATCATATATTTCAAAAGATGATTTTGACGTATTAATCAGTGAAATAGCAAAATCTGTAAATGTAAGAGCTATATTAACAGATTCAATTAATGCAATATTAAACACAGACAAAAATCAAATTAATAGTATTAGTTCACTAGCAGACTTAACGGATTTATTATTAAATACTATTCTTAAAAATCTAAATACGGATAATGTTATTGAATTATTAAAAGAAGTAAGCAATAAAGAAATATTTACAAAACTTATTAATAGCATGCTTCAACAATCTGAAAGTGATATTTTAAAAGGTGTAAATTCTACTGATTTAATTAAAATAATAAAATTATTAATAAATGATGAAAATGTTAAACCAGCTATAAAACAGACTTGAACAGAAATAACTTCAAAAGATGAGTTTTCTATTAGTCAGTTTGCTAATTGAAAATTAATCCTTCTTTCATTAGCTAAAAGTGATTCATTTAAGGATCTTCTGCTTGCCGGAAATAACTCACTTATAACCAAGTTGTTGCAGAATTCAGCATTACAAAAAATCATTGGTAAATTAATATATGATAATATCCCATCAAGTTATAAATTGTTTGAAAATATTACAATAGACCAATTTAATAGTCTTTTTGGCCAAATTGCAAATAATTATGATGTTTTAAAATCAATCTTTGATATTAATAATTTATTAATCAAAATTATTGATTATATTAAAAGTACAAATGGCAATATTGAATTAGTTCAAATTCAAAATATTGTTAGAGAACACTTTACGAATATGTTTTCAAATGAAAATATTGAAAACACAATACTGCAATTATTCAAAGAACTAAATGGCAGTATTTCAGACGCAAATAAAGAAACATTAAAAATAATATTAAGCAATCTAATTGATTATTTAGTTAATTCAAATTTAATTACAGATAATATTTCAAAGGTTGTTTATTCAAGATATCCATCGTTAACTACTTATATTACAAAAGACAAATTTAACGAACTATTAAATAGAGTATTTAACCAAAACAACTTCAAAACAGTTGTAAATGAATTACTAAAAAAATTATTTAGTTTGGAAAATTCATTCATACAAAATGCTAAAAATCTAAAAACTATTATTAATAAGGTAATCATTGACTTTGTTAATAATGATAGTTTTAATACATTAAAAGAATTATTAAAATATGTCATTGATGATGAAGAGTTTGATGATTTAATAACTAAATTATTATCTAAATTTGTAAGCATTAATGCCGAAGAACTTAAGCAAGTTTCACATTTATTAATTAATGATAGTGATTTTGCTTACTTATATAAGGATTTCATAATTAACGTTTTATTTGCTGAAAACACTACTTTTGAAAACATTACTGACGCAGATTTCTTGGTTAAAAAATGATTTACTCTAAACCAAAATAATACTGAGTTTAAAAATCACGTTAAGGATTTTGTATTTACTCTAATCCAAAATGAAAATGTTAAATCAACGGTCGCTAAGTCAATTCTTGAATACTTGAAACAATATCCTCTAATTAGTTCAAATATATCAAATGATAAATTTGAAAACTTAATTAAACAACTGTTGTCTGATTTTAAAGGTATATACGAATTATTTGATAATAATTACAGTATTTTAGATGAATTGATTAATGAATTAGCCATAAATGGAATTAATGCAACATTTAATGCCATTTTAAATGGTTTATTAGATAGATTTAAGGTGAAATTCAACAAAGATAACTTTAATGATTTCTTTGTGGTTTTTGTTAGAAAAATAAATGAAAATAATTTAATTACAAATAATAAAGACACTATAAAACAACTCATTTTAAATATTGTTAAAATGCTTGCTGAAAATGGATTAATTTCTGATTCACTTGCTGATTTAATTTATAACGCTAATGAAAAAGTTAAAATCTTTATAACTAAAGATCAAATTAAAAACATAATGCAAAGTACATTTGCTTCAAGTGAATTTACGGATTTATTAAGTGCTATAGCTGAGTCATTATTAAATATTGATGCCAATGTTCTTCAAACTTCAACAAACGCAAAACAATTGTTAGATATTGCCTTTAAACAAATTGTAGAACAAGGAGCGTTTGATAAGGTTTATAAAGTAATTCAAAAAGTATTTGAATTTGACGATATGCATACATTGTTACAAAACGCTTTAAACTATGCTTTTGAAGCAAATCCTCCTATTTTCTCGAAAGAAACTGTTCAAAGAGTTGTTGAATTACTAACTAATAATGACAATATAAAATCTATTATTAAAAGCTTCTTAACTAATGCAATTTTCAATGATTCAATAACTCTTGAAAACTTATCAGATATTAATGTTTTATTACTACAATGACTTAAAATAGAAGAAAATAAAACTAATGCTTCTGGTGATTTAAAAGCTATTGCACAAGTTTTATTAAATGATGAAAATG
This sequence comes from Mycoplasmopsis felifaucium ATCC 43428, assembly GCF_000687775.1. Taxonomy (GTDB): domain Bacteria; phylum Bacillota_I; class Bacilli_A; order Mycoplasmatales; family Metamycoplasmataceae; genus Mycoplasmopsis; species Mycoplasmopsis felifaucium. Next base: position 4,868 of record NZ_JHXS01000005.1, on the reverse strand, counting down.
TAAAACACGTAATTGCCATATTAATCTATAAAACAATTGCTAAAGAAGAAATTCTTGTTAAAGATATAGATGAGAATGCTGGTATTGAACTAATTAAAAATATGTTAGGTTCATTTAATACTTTTACTCAAATTTTGGGACTTGAAGATTCATTATTCAGCTTGTTTATAGATAATTTAGCTAAAAATGGTTCAAATATTAATATAGAAGAATTATCTAATGATTTATTTGTGAAAATCTCTGCTAAATTTAATCAAGATAATTGAGAAAATACTTTTGTTGAATTATTCAAAAAATCAGTTCAGGTTGCTAACCCATCCCAAAATAAATCATTATTAAATCAGTTATTAACCAATATTTTTGAATATGTAAGTAGAAGTGAAAATATTGGACTTAAGATATATGCATTATTGCCAGAAAAAATCAAATCTCTAATTAATGTTATAACTCCTGCTGACTTTAATGAATTATTTACTTCATTATTTGTAGCTAATGAAGATACAAAAGAAATTATTAATATGTTCATTGCAGATATTGAAATTAATCAAAGTCAATATGAAAATGCAACATCGTTAATTGATATTCTAAAAATCTTTATTAAAAATAAAGACAATATAACAAAACTATCAACTAGACTTGAAAATATTTTTGCTAAATCATTAGAACACGATTCTATTAAGAAATTACTTACTGAATTATGAAAGAAAAATATAAGTCCTTATGGAGTGGATGTTAATTCTGCTGAAAACATTGCTTTTGTAAATGATTTACTTCAAGAATTACCTGAATTATTTAGAAACTTGAAGTTGATTTCTAAAACTTTAGAAGCAATTAATCAAAGTATTGAAAGCACTAATAATATTTCAGAATTCTTATCAGCTTTACCAAAAGCACTATTAAACAGCCTTGAACTTAAAGAATACTCATTTGTGAAAACAATTTTAAATTCTAAAGTAGCTCAAACTCATCATGAAGTATTAAAACAAGATATATTACAAGTTATTAATGGAATAACTTCAAATGATGAATTATTAAATAAACTAATAAGCGATTTTGATTTAGTTTCACTTATGACTGGTTTAGGTTTAACCCAAGAAAAAGCTAATACTTTCTGAAACCAATTATTTAAATCTGAAAATGTTAAAACAATCTTATCTACCTTATTAAATGAGGTTTTAGACAATGTAAGCGAATATGCAAAATTAAATTCTTGAACTGAAGTATTGTCAAAAATTTTCCAATCTTCAAATATTACTACAGTTCGTGAAGCTTTAAAAGCTTGATATAAACAAGCTACTGAAAACGCACCTGAAATTTTTAATGCGGTTGGAACTATTATTGCTGGAGAACTTAAAAAATCAGGCTATACAATTGATACAGCCGAAGAAGGCCAAATTCAAAAATTTATGCTTTCTTTAGCAAAAGCAATACCTCATACAAGAATATTGGATGATATTATTGATGCTGTGTTTGAAGAAATTAAAAATATGTCGTCAAGAACTGATAATTCAAACTTTGGAACTAATATTTTAGGAGCAATTAAACGCGGAGCTCTTAAATTTATTAGTAATAGTAGTGGAAAAGTTTCATTATCAAAAATCTTTGATAATATCCCTGTATTTAAAACACTTATGAATAATTTAAATGCAGAAGACTATTCTAACTTTATTAATATTTTATTCTCTAGTGCTCCAGTAACTACTTCAGAAGGTTTATACAAAATGATGTTTGATTCTAAATCAAATGATAATCCTGTAGAAGTAGGTGCTTCTGGTATTTGAGATATTATTAGAGGTAAATTAGAAGATTTAATTTCAGCTTTTATTACTCCATTAATGAATAATTACTTGAGAGAATTAGAAGAAAAGCAAACATATAATACCGTTATGGAAGTTAAGCAAAATATTCAAGGATATCAATCTATTTGAAGAGTATATTCATTCTTAGCGGCTATTTTATACACTAATACGCCTTCTGGTTTATTCTGAAATGCAACTAATTTAACCTCGGAAGCTAAATTAAGAAATGGCTTTAGAAATGCTTATATTGAGGCTTTAAAACAACACCCAACAGTTTATGATAAATATAAAAACAATCTTAAAGTAATAGGTTTAAGTGGCCAAAATAATCCTAATACAGAATTCTGAGCTGGTATGGATGAATATTGATACACATCAACATCTAATAGAATTAGTTATAGATGATATGGTTCGGATTTCGTGTTAGCATATATTTACTATCAAGATTGAGATGATCATTTATACAACAAAGGTAAAACCTTGAAACAAGCTTTAGTTGAAGCAATGCATACAGGTTATATGCCTATGCTTGGCAAAAAATAGGAGAAATTATGACAAAGGAAATATTTAAAGAAAAGTTAATTACATACTTAGAATTAGAAGGTATGTCAAGAAATGAACAAGCTGTAGCTAAAGCTTTAGTTAATAGTGTAAATACTAATATTTATGAAGTAAGTTATGACAATTTTGGTTCTGCTATCTTATATAAAAAATCAAAAGATACTAATGCCCCAAAATTTATGGTAGCAGCTCATATGGATGAAGTTGGTTTTATTGTTAAATCAATTGAACCAACTGGACATATAAAATTAGATTCTGTTGGCGGTATTTGACCTAACGTGGTTATTGGTACTAAAGCTAGCTTAATCAATTCTAAAGGCGTTAGATATGAAGGTGTTTTTGGACATACATCAATTCACATTATGGAAGCCGAAAAAGTTAAACAAGCTGTAACGTTAAAGGATTTATATGCTGATTTCGGTTTCTTAAATAAAGAAGATGCTTTAAATAATAATGTGGAAGTAGGTAACTTAGTTTTAATGTCTGGCGAAACAATTAGATTTGCTAATAACGATTTAATTGGTGGTAAAGCTATGGATAACCGTGCCGGTGTATGTGTTTTAGAACATATAGCTAAAGAACTTGAAAACATTGATTTAGGTGTTGATTTATACCTAGTTGGAACCACACAAGAAGAAGTTGGAACTAGAGGAGCTAAAACCAGCTTAAGTTTAATTAATCCTGATTTCGCAATTGCATTAGATACTACAAGTAGTCATGACACTCCCGGATGCATTCAAGGAACAACTCAATTAACTAAAGGTGCTGCCTTAAGAATTATGGATAGAGGTATGATGGCAAACCCTAAATTAGTTGAATTTATGTGTGAAATAGGCAGAAATAACAAAATTGATCATTATAAATTTGTTGCTATGGGTGGAGGAACAGATGCTGCTGAACTGCAATATGCTAAAGGTGGAGCAATTACTTTAACAGTATCACTACCTCAGAGATATTTACACTCACCAATTGGAGTTTGTTCTATTGATGATTTAATTAGTGCAACTAAACTCATAACAGAAACCATAAAAGCCATTAATAGTGAAGTTTATGGTAAAATATTTAAATATAACTAAGTAAAGGAGAAAATATGGGAACAGGTGGATGAATAGGAATTATCATAGGTGTTGCTATACTTTGTATAGTTATTGGTGGTTTTGCTGGTTTCTTTATTGCTAAAAAGAAATTTGAAAAAACCTTACGTGAAAACCCTCCTATTACAAGAAATATGATTAAAGCTATGTTTAATCAAATGGGCCGTAAAGCTTCAGAAAGTCAAATTAATGCTGTTATGCGTTCAATGACTAACGCTAAAAATAACGAAAAATAATTACTGAACTTATCCAGATTTGGATAAGTTTTTATTTATAACATTTATACAAATCTATGTAATTTAACATAAATTAATTTATGTTATTATTTTATTAATATGAGTAATAAAAGAATGGTACCTGAGGTTAGGTTTAAGGGGTATGATGACAGTTGAGCTAAATCTAAGATTTTAGATTGTATTTCAAAAGGTGCTTCTGGTAATACACCTAACACTAAAAATAGAACCTTCTATGAAGGAGATATTCCATTTTTAAATATATCTGATATTACATCTAATTCAAATATTATTTATGATACTGAAAAGCATATTACTCGTGAAGCGGTGAACTCTTGTACGTGAATTGTACCGAGCAATTCTATCTCACTCGCAATGTATGCTTCTGTTGGAAAAGTATGTATTCTTATGAATGATATGACAACTTCTCAAGCTATGTTTAATATGATTTTGAAAGAAAATCATAGCCCTTATTTTATGCTTCAAAATTTTGAATTAATAAATTATAAGAACAAATGAATTGAATTAATTTCAACAGGTACCCAGCCAAACTTAAATGCGGAAAAAATTCAAAATTTCGAATTACATTATCCAGCTTACCAAGAACAATCTAAAATAGGTGAATTCTTCAAAAATATAGATAACTTAATTACTCAAACTACTACTAACTTAGATAAGTTAAAAGATGTTAAAAAGTCTTTACTTAATAAGATGTTTCCATGCGAAGGGAAATTAGTTCCTGAGATTAGGTTTTCGCAATTTAACGATTTATGAAAAGTCGTTAAATTGAATGAAATTAGTAGGTATACTATTTCCAATCTTAATGTTTCAGATGCAAATTATAATGGTAAATATGCTCTATATGACGCTCTTTGCAAAATAGGTTATACAGATAAAATGGCTATAAATAAGCCATATATAACAATCATTAAGGATGGTGCAGGCATTGGAAGAGTTAGAGTCTTACCGGAAAATACAATGTTTATTGGGACTATGGGTGCGATTCATAATAATCAGGAAGTTAATATAAATTTTTTATATCATATTATGTCTAAATTTGATTTTTCAATATCTTCTATTGGAACTGCGATCCCGCATATATATTGGTCAGACTATTCTGAAAATTTAGTAAAAATTTCAGAACTTGTTGAACAGTCAAAAATCGCTGAATTTTTGACTGC